>NZ_JACGAY010000004.1:0-112068 GCF_020137705.1 Campylobacter sp. RM9333 | reverse complement strand
GGGGGGCGTGAGCCCAACGCCGTAACGAACCCCGCCTTGTCTATATTATACAATTTTGCGAGATTTTAAAAATTCGCCCCTTAAATGCCTATGTAATAGGCATTTTAACCTTATTAAGTTTCACTTAAGAAAAGCAATAAATCAACATAAAAAAACAACATTTTCAAAGTAAAATAAAACTAAACTATTTTAAGAATTTTTTAAGTTCAAAGATGTTAAAATTCTAAACATTTATATAAAAAAGAAGTCTGATAAAGATTTATATATTAAATAAGTATTCTAATTATGCTAAAATGGTTGCGAAAGAGGGATTTGAACCCCCGACCTTCGGGTTATGAGCCCGACGAGCTAACCACTGCTCTATTTCGCGATAAATAAAAGTGGATGGGGTAAAGGGATTCGAACCCCTGAATGACAGGACCAAAACCTGTTGCCTTACCGCTTGGCGATACCCCAATGCAAATTAAAAGCGTGATTATATATCAAAAAAATATATTTGTCAAGTAAAATTTTTAAAAAAATAATTTTTACTTATTTTTTTGTATTTCTAAACATTTATATATTATTTTTACATACACTTAATTAAAATAATTATTAAAAGGAAAAATATGTCTTTTGTTAGTATAGAAGAAGGTATAAAAGAATTAAAAAAAGGAAATATGTTGATAATGCTAGATGCTGAAGATAGGGAGAATGAAGGTGATTTGATTTTTCCAGCAGAATTTAGCACACCAGAAAAGGTGAATTTCACATTAACACATGCTAGGGGTGTTGTTTGTGTAGCACTAGATAAAAAAATTGCAGAGCATTTTGAATTACCGCTAATGGTTCCTAAAAATACATCTAATCATGAAACGGCATTTACTATTACGGTAGATATTAAAACGGCAAGTACAGGTGTTAGTTCTAGCGAAAGAGATGCTACTATAAAATTATTTGCAAATAAAAATGCAGTTGCAAGTGATTTTGTAAGACCTGGTCATATTAATCCGTTAATAGCAAAAGATGGCGGTGTATTAGTTAGAACAGGGCATACGGAAGGAACGGTTGATATGTGTAAATTAGCTGGTCTTACTCCTGCTTGTGTAATTTGTGAAATTATGAATCCTGATGGAACAATGGCTAGGCGTGATGATTTAATAGAATTTGGCAAAAAGCACAATATAAAATTAGTAACTATTGAAGACTTAATCAAATATAGATTACAAAATGAAAGCTTAGTATCAAAAATTAGTGAAGAAAAAACCAAATTACTATGTAAAGACGTTAAAAAGATTGTATATAAAGATTTTTTAGGAGATATTCACACTATTTTTGCTTTTGCAGGTAAAAATGAAAAAAGTCTGATTAAGTTTTATAAGAGTTCTAAAGATATTAATATTTTAAATGCTACTAAATTAGAAGAAACTTTAAAATCAATAGATGATTTAAGTAAAGAAGGCGGTATGCTAGTATTTATGGAAGGCTTAAAAAGCGATGATAAAAATTATGGCATAGGAGCGCAGATTTTAAAAGATTTAGGCATTAATAAGTTTAAATTTTTAGGCAATCAAGAACAATTTGCAGCTTTAAGTGGTTTTGGATTAATTATTGAATAATTAAAATATTTAGAATTTGAAATTAAATAATTGATTTCAAATTCTATTTTAAAACTTACTTATTTAAACCCAAAACCTTGCAGTATTCACAATACACACAGCTAACAGAACGCTTAGCACATACTAAAGGTATATTTCTTTTTTTAGCTTGACTTTTTATTTTTTTCATAGTGTTATGATTTAAAAAACTTGTAAGCATAACAACACAGCCAGTATCTTGTGGAATGCTTTGACGATTTACTCTATTTTCATTTCTAGCATCCCAATGAGTGATTGTTTTTGCACCTAAGTCATGTAAAACTGCTTTAATAGGGGTAATCTCATCTGCACCAATAACCAAAACTGACATAAAACTCTCCTTAAAAATAATTTTGAGTATGATACTCAATTAACCTTTAAAGAAACTGATAATTATTATAAATTTCTAATAATTATATTAACTTACATTTTTATACAATGGTTTTAGGCTTTCATATGCGATATTTATTTCTTCAAATTTTTCTTTTAAAACTCTTTTTACTTCTTCACTTTTTTCCGAGTGAAAATCAGGATGATAAACTTTACTTAACTTAAGATATTTATTCCTTACAACATCAAAACTAGCTCCTACTTCTACTCCCAATGTTTTAAAATGTTCTTCTAAAAGCATACAAACATTTAAAAACCTATTATCTTTTTTCAGCTCATTTTTAATTTCTTTTTTAAATTGCAAATAAGCCAATTCGCTTAGACTAAAGCTTACGCAGTAATTTAAATGCTCGTTACAAGCACATAGTTTATCTAATAAACTTAAGGTATTTTCATCTTTATAAGTGATGATAAATTTAGTTTTTAATATTTTTATATCGTGCTCTTTAAAATAATTAGAAAGATAAATTATTAAATTTTTTTCAAGATTTGAGAAATTTAAAATTATATCTTTTCTCATAAAATCAAGCTTACAATTTATCATTGCTTTTAGGCTATTTACACTTACTAGATTTAGTTTAAATTTTTTATAATATGCGGTATTTATATTTTGAAGTTGTTCGTTATTGTATTTTTTATTCAATATTGATAGTAATTTTAAAAAATATCTTCTTTGTGGAATTTCATTTTCAACATAAAATGATATTAATTTGCTTTTCTTTCCGATATTTTGTGAAAAATTTTTATTAATTATTTCTTTCATTTCTTTAAAAAATGAAAAATCTTGAGTATTTATACTAATTGATTCTAAATTCTGTACAACTTGCATTTATAACCTTTATAAAGTTTTTTATAAATAAGCAATTTGTATTCCAAATATAATTGTAGTAATTTTTAAAAGAACTTTTGCAAAAGGAAATAATATTAATTTTCCTTTTGCAATGTAGAATTTAAATAGCGATTAATACATATACTATTGCTGCAATAATTGTTGGTATTGCATTTCTTTTAGCTAGTTCAATTGGATTAACCTTCGCATAAGTCGCACATATAATAGCAGCTCCTGCAATAGGGCTCATGCTTCTTCCAAGTCCAGCTACAGCAGTTACAACAGAGCCAAGGTGCATAGGGTCTATTCCGATATCTGCTGCTTTTATCGTTACAGCTTGATTAAATGCTATTCCGGCAGCATCTCCACTACCTGTTATTAAAGCTAGGGCAAAAGTTCCAACAGAACCTATGAAAGTTGCAATATTTGGGTTTGATTTCATAAAATCAATTAATTGTTGAACAAATCCCATAGCTTCAAGCCCTGCAACGAATATCCCCGCACAAATAATGATTCCATATACATGTGAAAATCCTTCACCCATACCAGCACAAAATTTCTTCATAACTTCACCGGCTTTTACATCTTTAAAGCAAGTAATAAATGCTAATAATGAGCCAATAATCATTGCATGACCAATGCCAACTTTTGGAACTTTAAGTGCAAAAGTAGCTTCATACCATTCTTTAAAATGCGAATTGCTAAGAACTAAAAGTATAGCAACAGGAACAATTGGAACAATAGCTTTTATAGGATTGATTTTGAAATCTTTATCATCATTGCTTTCATCTTCAAGAACATAACCTTTATATTCTTTTAAAAGTAAGCCAACAATCATCAATCCAAAAGCACAAATTACAGCACTTACTCCAAAATAAAACGCTTCATAATGAATTACTTCCATTACATTTACTTTACTAACTTCAGCAACTATATTTGTCTGATGATAACCAGGGTTTAGATTTGCGCTTCCATAAGTTCCTAATAAAACGGTCGAAGCAGCAAGCGCAGGATGAACTCCCATTCTCATAAGTAGCGGGATAATAACCGCACCAACAGCAGCAGAGCAACCAGCAGCAGAAGTTACTGAAATATTAATAAATGCAGTGATTAATACAGCTCCAGGAACTAGAAAAATACCTGCATATTTTAATATTTTTGACAAAGCATGAACTAAATGCTTATCGCAAGTTGTAAGCTTTAAAACATAAGCAAAACCCATAGCAGCAACTATTGGTTCAATAATGTTTGCCTTTTTTATCGCTTTAGTAAAAGCTTCTAGTGCGTCCATTGGAGCACCTGCAATAATACATAAAACAACACCACTTGTAAAAAGAACCATTCTTGATTCGTGGCGTTTAATTAAAAGTGTAATAGTAATAATTACTACTATTAATGCTAGTGCAATTTTAAGAATTGCAAAACTTTCCATATTTTCTCCTTAAATTAAGTAATAAAAATTAAAATTAATTTTCATTTATTCTAACTGAAAGTTGTTAATTTGATATAAATTATAAAAATGATAAAGCAATAATTAAAATATATTTAATATAAATATTAAATACTATTAAAATAATTATTGTAATTGCTCTTCTATAATTTTTTTATATTTTAATAATTCTGTTGTTATTAAATCCTTTTTTTCATCATTTATATGAAATTTCAAGATAGTAACACTAATTGCGGCAAATATTTGTTGGTTTTTATAAATAGGCACAGCAAAACAAGAAAAATCATCATCATATTCCCCGTATTCATAAGAATAACCTAGATTTTTACAATACTGAATATTGTCGTATAAATCATTTATATTATTGATTGTTCTTGCAGTATTTTGTTCTAGAATTTGTTTTTTGAAGATACTTTTTAATTCATTTAAATTCTTATCAAATAATAATGCTTTACCAAGAGCAGTTGCGTTAGCATTGGCTACATCTCCAGCTTTTGTCTTTAGAATAATTTTTTCATTACCTTCACTTTTATGTAAGTAAATTACTTTTTTACCATTTAAAATCCCTAATTGCACGGCTAATCTTATTTTTTTAGCTAGCTCATCCATATAATAAATTATAATTTTTGTAGATTTCCTTTGTTCTAGCTCTGGATTTAGACAAAAAGATAATTTATAATTTTTATTATCAAAACTTAAATAATCTAATTCACAAAGTGTTTTTAAAATAGGATGAAGAGTTCCCACACTGATTTTACATTCTTTTGAAATTTGTGTTATGTTAAGACCTTCATCACAATTTTTTAAAGTCTCTAAAATTTTAATAACCCTTAAAGTTGGTTGATGTAAAGTATCCAAGATTTTTCCTATTTATGTAAGATATTTTAATATATTAGATATTTCTTAATTATCTCTTAAAATTACAAGTTTTTTAGCTTAGTATTATTATTTAGTTTTTAAAAGAATTTAAACTAATAATATACATTATTGTTTAAATAGGAATATGTTATATTCCTATTTAAAATGGTCTTATAATCATTGCAGTAATTATACCTATCATTATTATAGTAGGCACTTCGTTATAAGCTCTAAAAAATTTACCACTTTTTTTACAAGTATCGTTTTTTAGTTGTTTAAGGTATCTTAAGCAATCAAAATGATAAATCAGTAGTAGAACAACACACAATAATTTAAGATGAAAATAACCAAGTTTCATCAAGGTTGAATTAGCACTAATCATTAAAATTCCAGTAAGTAGTGTAATTATCATAGAAGGTTGTCCTATAAAATAAAACAATTTATCTTCTTGAATTTTTACAACTTCAACAAATTCTTTTTTATGTGAATGTTCTTGATGATATACATAAAGGCGTGGCAAATAAAACAAAGTCGCCATCCAAGAAATAAACGCTAAGTAATGAAGCCATTTTATCCAATCATAATTGTTAGCTAGAAATTCCATTTTTCTTCCTTTTCTTAAAAATTTCTTTTAAAATTATTATAATAACGCCAAGGTTAATACACACATCAGCAATATTAAAAACAGCGAAGTTAAACCAATAATGCCAAGCTATAAAATCAATAACTCCAGGATATAAAAACCTATCATAAACATTGCTTATGCCCCCAGCTAATATGAATGATAGGGCATAATAATTATCGTTTAGGAATTTTTGTTCTTTAATTAAAAGTATTCCAGCAATTATAAGCAACATTATTTGAATATATTTTAGATATTCTTGTAAAAAACTTAGCATTGAAAAAGCAACCCCATCATTAAAAACTAAATAAAAACTAATAGGGGTAAAATGCCATTCATAACCTGCTAAAAATATATTTTTACTAAGTCTATCTAAGATTATTACAATGGCTATTATAAGACTTGAGATAATAATTTTTTTTCTCATACTAGCACACTTTGAAAGTATTTTATACATTCATTTTCCATATTTTTTAAGGTTTTTTCACTTTCACATTCAAGTAATATTCTCATTAAATTTTCAGTTCCTGAATACCTAAATAAATAATTCACATTATTTTTATTTAATTTTTCATATAAGTTATCTATGCCTTCTAATTTATCTAAAGGTTTTTTTTCTGTGATTTTTAGGTTTGTTAGGCTTTGTGGAAATAATTTAATTTCGCTAAAAATCTCGCTAGCTTTTTTATTTAATAATAATTTTGCTACTTGAAGTGCTGCTACTACACCATCTCCAGTTTTTGCGTAATCGCTAAAAATTATATGTCCGCTTTGCTCTCCACCAAAATTATAATTTTTATCTTGCATTGCGTGTAGAATATATTTATCTCCAACATCAGTTGTAACATAAGAAATATCGTGTTTTTTAAGATAATTTAAAAATCCCATATTACTCATTTTACTAATTGCAACACCGCTTAAATTATTATTATCTTTTAAAGCTTTTGCTAAAACCCCTAATAAAATATCTCCATTAATGATTTCTCCGTTTTCATCAACTACAACCAATCTATCAGCATCTCCATCAAAAGCAAACCCAACATCAGCTCTTAATCTTTTTACTTCTTTAGCTAACATATTTGGATGAAGTGCTCCACAATTATCATTAATATTTATTCCATTTGGCTCACAAGCTAATGTTATAACATCAGCTCCTAATTCAGAAAAGACAGCAGGTGCAACCTTATAAGCCGCTCCATTTGCACAATCTAAAACAATTCTAAGGTTTTTTAAGGTTGTATCTTTTGGAAAAGAATTTTTAATATGAACTATATATCTACCTATTACATCATCAATTCTTTTTGCAGAGCCGATTTTATCCTTTATTGCAAGATGCGAATTAATTAAATTATCATCATTAAATATTCTATCTATTTCAAATTCTTCGCTTTCGCTTAATTTAAATCCATTAGCATCAAATACTTTAATACCATTATCATAATAAGGATTATGAGAGGCACTTATCATAATAGCAAAATCACATCTTAAATCTTGACTTAAAAAAGCAACAGCAGGTGTAGGCATAGGGCCAATTTGCAATACATTAAAACCTACTGCATTAAGACCACTAACGATTGCATTTTCTATCATATAACCACTTCTTCTAGTATCTTTTCCAACTATTACTTTTTTTGTTAATGCTTTATTTTTAAAAAAAATTCCAATAGCCATAGCAGCTTTAAGAGCTTTAAAAGCACTTAAATCATTACCTGCAAAACCTCTAATTCCATCTGTTCCAAATATCATTTTTTTGCCTTTCAGTATGATTTTAATTTTGAATTAAGATTATTTTAACAAAACTTTACTAAAATCAGTCTTTTAAAAATTTTTACGAAGGAATTTTTTATGGCAAATCATAAATCATCAGAAAAAAGAGCTAGACAAACAATTAAAAAAACTATTAGAAACAGATTCTATAGAACAAGACTTAAAAACATTACTCGTGCAGTTCGTGAAGCAGCAGCAGCTAATGATAATGAAGCGGCAGCAGCAGCTTTAAAAGTAGCTAATAAAAAAATTCACGAAATGGTAAGCCGTGGTTTTATTAAAAAACAAACAGCTTCAAGAAAAGTAAGTCGTTTAGCACTTTTAGTAAATAAAATTGGTGCATAATTTTTAATGCTAGCAAGCAAACTTGAACCTTTCTTAAAACGCTATGAAGAAATTCAAGCGTTTTTAAGTAATATTGAAAATACTACAGATTTAGCAAAAGTTACAGCCTTATCAAAAGAACAAAAAAGTTTAGAAGATATAGTTGAGGTTGCTAAAAAATATTTAAATACGCTAGATTCAATTGAAGAAAATAAAACTTTATTGCAAGACCCTGATTTAGGTGATTTAGCTAAAGAAGAATTAAAAGAATTAGAAGAATTAAAACCTAAATTAGAAGAAGAAATAAAAATACTTTTATTACCAAAAGACCCAAATGATGATAAGAATATTTTCTTAGAAATTAGAGCTGGAACTGGTGGAGATGAAGCTGCTTTATTTGTCGGAGATTTATTTAAAGCTTATGCAAGATATGCTGAAGATAAAAATTATAAAATAGAAGTAGTTAGTCAAAGTGAAGGCAGTGCAGGTGGATTTAAGGAGATTATTTTATTAATTAAAGGTGATAAAGCTTATTCAAGATTAAAATACGAAGGTGGCACACACAGAGTTCAAAGAGTTCCTGCTACAGAATCTCAAGGCAGAGTTCATACAAGTGCTATAACCGTTGCAGTTATGCCTGAAGTAGAAGATAGTGATATTGAAATAAATCCAAATGATTTAAAAATTGATGTAATGAGAAGTAGTGGTCATGGTGGTCAGAGTGTAAATACTACTGATTCTGCAGTTAGAATTACGCATATTCCAACAGGTTTAGTTGTTGTTAATCAAGATGGTAAAAGTCAGCATAAAAATAAAGAAAGTGCTTTAAAAGTTTTAAAAGCAAGACTTTATGAAATGCAAGAGCAAGAAAGATTAGCAAAAGAGCGAGAGAGTAGAAAATCTCAAGTTGGAAGTGGAGATAGAAGTGAAAGAATTAGAACTTATAATTATCCACAAAATAGAATAAGTGATCACAGAATAAATCTTACTTTACACAGATTAGACATAATTATGCAAGATGGTTTATTAGATGAAATAATTGAACCACTAATAGCTCACTATCAATCAGAGGCTTTAAACGAAGCTAATTTATGAAAAAAATAATTTTAAGCATACTTGTTGTTGTATTAACAACTAGTGTGTTTTTGTATGACAATTATCAACAAGAACAAAGAAATATAATCAAACAAAAACAAGAAATAGATTATCTAGTAAAATTACTTGAAAAATTATATATAGCAGCTAAGGTGGAATGTTCAAGTCATACTGAATGCTTTATAGAAAATGGAGTTTTTAAATATTTTAAATTCTCTAATATTTATATTAAAAACAGAGTTGCATTTTATAATTTTTTACAATTGCTTGAAAAGGATTTTAAAGATTTAAAATACTCTTTTATAGAAAAGAATAATTTAGAATATTATTTTGATAAAAATAAATATTATTTTGATGATACTAGCTTGTTTAATATGAGTTCAGAATTTGAATTTAATGTTGATAATCTGAAGTTTAATGACAATGTAAAAGATGATTTAGCATTTTTATCTTGGTATTTAAATAAAACTGCTTATAAATCTGTTCTTAATATGTTAAATGATATTAGTATAGATTTTAGAGTAAAATATAGCGTTGTAAATAACGCAATTGATTATTCTAAAATAGCGACTAATTTACAAATCAATCTTTCAAATACAAGTAAAATTAGTTTTAAAATAAGAAATAAAAAAATTGAGTTTAAGATTGAAAATTTTGATTTAATTAAAATTATTTTTATAGAATTTAAAGAAATCATAAAACCATTTTTAAAAAATAATGAAAATATTATATTTTTTGAAAGTTTATTTACTCATTATGATGAAATAATTAACCCTAAAATTAAATCAGTAACTTTTTTGATTGACAATATTTACAATACTAAAAATGTCCTATTTTCTAGCACTTACAAACTTGAATCAAATTAACATTTATTTATAAGCTTTGAGTAAAATTGAAACACAAATTCTATAAAAAAGGAAAAAATTATGGCAAAAGTTATGAAAACAATGGATGGTAACGAAGCCGCTGCATATGCTGCCTATGCGTTCACAGAAGTGGCAGGAATTTATCCTATTACTCCAAGTTCACCTATGGCTGATTATACAGATATTTGGGCTTCTCAAGGAAAGAAAAATATTTTTGGAATGCCTGTAAAAATTGTTGAAATGCAAAGTGAAGCAGGTGCTGCTGGTAGCGTTCATGGTTCGTTACAAGCTGGTGCATTAACTACAACTTATACAGCTTCTCAAGGTTTATTACTTAAAATCCCAAATATGTATAAAATCGCAGGTCAAATGCTTCCTGGTGTTATACATGTTGCTGCTCGTGCAATTGCTGCTCAAGCTTTATCAATTTTTGGTGATCATCAAGATATTTACGCAGCTCGTCAAACAGGTTTTGCAATGCTATGCTCAAATAGCGTTCAGCAAGCTATGGATTTAGCTGGTGTTGCTCATCTTAGTGCTATTAAAGGAAGAGTTCCATTTATGCATTTCTTTGATGGATTTAGAACATCTCATGAAATTCAAAAAATTGAAGTAATGGACTATGAAGTATTTAAAAGATTAATTGATATGGATGCAGTTCAAGCATTCCGTGATACCTGTTTAAATCCTGAACATCCAAAAACTCGTGGAACTGCGCAAAACGATGATATATATTTTCAAACTCGTGAGTTAGCTAATAAATTTTATGATGCTTTACCTGATGTAGTAGCTGATTATATGAAAGAGATTTCAAAAGTTACAGGTAGAACTTATAAACCATTTGTATATTATGGTACTGCTGATGCTACTCGTGTAATTGTTGCTATGGGTAGTGTAAATGAAGCTTTAACTGAAGTGGTTGATTATCTAAACAAAAAAGGCGAAAAAGTTGGTGTTATGATGGTTCATTTATATAGACCATTTAGCTTAAAATATTTCTTTGAAGAAATGCCAAAATCAGTTAAAAAGATTGCAGTTTTAGACAGAACAAAAGAACCAGGTAGTATAGGTGAGCCTTTATATCTTGATATAAAAGCTGCATATTATGATAAAGAAAATGCGCCTTTAATTGTAGGTGGTAGATATGGTCTTAGTTCAAAAGATGTTGACCCTGCACAATTACTTGCAGTATATGAGAATTTAAATCAAGAAAAACCAAAAAATAATTTTACAATTGGAATTAATGATGATGTAACTCATCTTTCATTACCACTAGGCAAAAAGATTTCATTAGGAGATGAAAGCACAACTGAATGTTTATTCTACGGACTTGGCGCTGATGGAACGGTAGGTGCAAATAAAAACTCAATTAAAATTATTGGGGATAAAACTGATTTATATGCACAAGCATATTTTGCTTATGATAGTAAAAAATCAGGTGGATATACAAGAAGCCATTTAAGATTTTCTAAAAAGCCAATAACTTCAACTTATTTAGTAAGTACCCCACATTTTATTGCTTGTAGTGTTGCTGCATATTTAGACATTTATGATGTTTTAGCAGGTATTAGAGAAAATGGAACTTTCTTATTAAACTCAATTTGGGACGAACAAACTACAATTGAAAAAATTCCTAATAAAGTTAAAAAAGTTCTAGCTGAAAAAAATGTGAATTTTTATATCATAAATGCTACAAAACTTGCTCGTGACATAGGACTAGGTAATAGAACAAATACAATTATGCAAAGTGCATTCTTTAAATTAGCAAAAATTATTGATTATGAAGATGCTCAAAAATATATGAAAGAATTTGCATATAAAAGCTATGTTAAAAAGGGCGAAGCAGTAGTTGAGATGAACTATAAAGCTATTGATATTGGAGCACAAGGTTTAGTAAAAGTTACTGTTGATCCAGCTTGGGCTAATTTAGTAATAGATGAGAAAAAAGCTGATGATAAATACATAGGAACTGCTTTTGTTGAAAATATAGTTAAACCTATGAACGCTGCAAAAGGTGATGATTTACCAGTGTCAGCATTTATTGGGTATGAAGATGGTAGTTTTGAGCATGGAACTACACAATATGAAAAGCGTGGTGTTGGTGTTATGGTTCCTAAATGGATTGAAGCAAATTGTATTCAATGTAACCAATGTGCATCAGTTTGCCCACATGCAGTAATACGCCCATTCTTAATTAATGATGAAGAAATGGCAAATGCTCCAGTAGGCGTGAAAGAGCATTCAATTGATGCTAAAGGTGTAAAAGGCGAAAGTCTTAAATTTAAAATTCAAGTTTCAACATTAGATTGTACAGGTTGCGAGTTATGTGTAACTGAATGTCCAAGTAAAGAAAAATCACTTGTTATGGTTCCACTTGAAGAAGAGCTAGAAAAAGGCGAACAAGATAATGCTGATTACTTATTCCATAAAGTTACTTATAAAGATAATTTTATAGCAAAAGATACTACAAAAGGTGCTCAATTTGCACAACCATTATTTGAATTCCACGGAGCATGTCCAGGTTGTGGTGAAACTCCATATATTACATTAGTTACTAGAATGTTTGGTGAGAGAATGATGATTGCGAACGCAACAGGTTGTAGCTCAATTTATGGTGGTTCAGCACCTTCTACTCCATATCGCAAAAATGATAAAGGTTTTGGACCTGCTTGGGGTAACTCATTATTTGAAGATAATGCTGAGTTTGGTATGGGTATGAGAGTTGCTACCGAGACAATTCGCCATAGAATTGAAGATATTATGATTAATACAAAAGATAAAGCTCCAAATGCAATTGCAGCTCTTTATGGCGAATGGTTGGCTAATAAGAAAAATGCTGATATAACAGCAGATGTTAGAGATAGACTAATTCCATTATTAGAACAACACGCAGAGCTTGAAGGTGCTAAAGAAATTTTAGGTCTAAAAAGCTATGTAGCTAAAAAATCTCAATGGATTTTTGGTGGTGATGGCTGGGCTTATGATATTGGTTATGGTGGGCTTGACCATGTTTTAGCTAGTGGAGAAGATGTGAATGTATTAGTAATGGATACTGAAGTTTATTCAAATACAGGCGGACAAGCTTCAAAATCAACTAGAACAGGTGCAGTAGCGCAATTTGCTGCAAGTGGTAAGCCAAGTCAGAAAAAAGACTTAGGACAAATTGCTATGACTTATGGAAATATTTTCGTAGCTCAAGTAAATTCAAATGCAAATTATGCTCATTTTATTAAAGCACTAATCGCAGCAGAAGCTTACGATGGACCAAGCTTAATCATTTGCTATAGCCCTTGTATAGCTCACGGAATTAAAGGTGGAATGGGTGCTAGTGGTGATCACGCAGAAATCGCAACTAAGTGTGGTTATTGGCCAATTTACACATTTGATCCAAGATTAGAAGCAGAGGGTAAAAATCCATTAAAAATTGCTTCAAAAGAACCTGATTGGAATTTATATGAAGAGTTCTTAATGGCAGAAGTTCGTTATAACTCACTAAAAAAAGGAAATCCAAAAGAAGCAGCAGAACTATATGCTCGCAACAAAGCAGATGCGCAAAGACGCTATAGACAATTAAAGCGTTTAGCAGCAGCTGATTATAGCGTTTCTGAATAATCTCAAGCTCTTTTTAGGGCTTGATTATTTTATTACTCAAATAGAATTTAAAACACTAATATAATTTTTTAATAACTAGTGAATTATTAATCATATTAATTGTTTTATGAAGAGATAAAAAACATTATTGACGCTTATAAAAGCATTAAAATACTTTCATAGTTTTATACTCAAAAATTAAAATTATTTTTTAAGAATATATAAAAATATCATCTAATTATTATAAATTAAAGTAATTACTTAAATGGTGTTAATTTGCCTATTTAAAGCTTAATAGTATATATTCAAAATTAGCGTAAATAAAGGCAAATTAAATATTTAAAATATTAGTAAATTTATACTATAGATTTATAAGCAATTTGAAAAATTATTAATTATTAAAATACTAAAAAAGAAACTTTTTATAAGTTTATTACTAATAAATATTGATGATATTTTATTTTTTATATTAATTTTATTACAAATTCTCTAATTCAAAATACCATAAAATCGTGATTTTTTATATATTATAATTTTTATCTTATGAGATTATAAAAAAAATAATATTTGACTTATAATGTAATTTAGAATAATATTTTGCTATTAATTTTTTATTTTAAGAAAAAAATAAAGATTAATACCAAAATTCTTATTTAAAGGAGTTTTATATGAATGAAGAAAAATTCAATAGGCGAGATTTCATAAAATCAGCTACTATTGGTGTTGGTGCAGTAGCAGCTAGCACAAGCCCTGTATCAATTATGGCAAGTGAGCTTAAAAAAAGTGGTAAAAATACCTCACTACCAAGCGTAGATGTTTTAGTTATCGGCTCTGGTGGTGCTGGTCTTAGAGCTGCTGTTGCGGTTAGAAAAAATCATCCAAATTTAAATGTTGTAGTAGTTAATAAAGGTATGCCATCACGAAATGCAACCTGTATGGCTGAAGGTGGGATTAATGGTGTGATTGATTTTGAAAATGGTGACTCAAACAAATTACACGCATATGATACTGTTAAAGGTAGTGATTTTTTAGGCGATCAAGATGTAATTATTAAATTTGCACAAAAGGCTACCGAAGCAATTCACGAACTTGATTATGCAGGAATGCCTTTTAATAGACAAAAAGATAAAACGGTTGCAAGGCGTTTTGCTGGTGGTGCAAAATATGAACGCTGTAATTATGCAGCCGATAAAACAGGCTCTATTATGATGCACACCTGTCTTGATGAAGCCATTACAAATGGTGTTAATTTCTTGCTTGACCATTACTTACTTGATATTGCGATTGATAATAATGAGTGCGAAGGTGTAGTTCTTTTAAATATGCAAACAGGAGATGTAGTGCCTGTATTAGCAAAATCAGTAGTTCTAGCAACAGGTGGTTATACTCGTGTGTTCTATAACCGCACTTCAACCCCATTTAATGCTAGTGGAGATGGAATTGCTGCAGCACTTAGAGCTGGACTTGCGTTTAAAGACCCTGAAATGCTTCAATTTCACCCAACAGGAGTTAGAAATGGTGGTGCATTAATTACTGAAGCGGCAAGAGGTCTTGGTGGAAAATTAATTAATAATAAAGGCGAACGCTTTATGAGTAAATACTCAAATCGCCTTGAGCTTGCTCCAAGAGATATTGTTTCTCGTTCAATTGAAAGTGAAATTCGTTTAGGTAATGGATTTGGAGAAGGAATGGGTTCTTATGTTCTTTTAGATGTTACACATTTAGGTGAAGAACAAATTATGAATGAATTACCACAAATTCGTCATATTGGACTTTTATTTGAAGGTATAGATTTAGTAAAAGAACCAATTAAAATTCGTCCAACAGCACACTATTCAATGGGTGGTATAGAAATTGCAAAATTTGATGATATGAGTACTCATTTAGCAGGACTTTTTGCTGCAGGTGAGACAAGTTGTGCTTCAATTCACGGAGCAAATCGTCTAGGTGGAAATAGCTTAGCTGATGCGGCAGTTACAGGTAAACTTGCAGGTGAGGGTGCAGGTGAGTATGCAAGTAAAAGACAAAATTATGGCTCTGGCAAACACGCTGAAGAATTAGCTCAAAAATGGAGAATTAAGCTAAAAGATATAACAAGTGGCAATTCAAAACCTAACGAGCTTTATGATTTAAGAGAAGAATTTGGACAATACAACTGGGATAATATGGGAATTTATAGAACAGGAGAAAAGCTTGAAAAACATATAAAAATCCTAGATGAGATTTGGGCTAAATATAATAATCTTAAAATCTCAAATCCAAATATGTTCTATAACACCGCTTTAATTGAGTATTTAGAATTTGGAAATCTCATTCTTTTAGCAAGATGTGCTTGTCTTGGTGCATTAAACAGAAAAGAAAGCCGTGGGGCTCATACTAGAGAAGATTATCCAACAAGAGATGATGAGAATTTCTTAAAACATAGCCTTGTTACTTTAAAAGATGACAAATTAAGCCTTAGTTATAAAGATGTAGTTATTACAGAATTTAAACCTGAAGAAAGGAAATACTAATGAAAATTTTAATTGACCGCTTTAATGGAGTTGATAAATTTGTTCAAGCATATGATTTAAGTATAGATGAAGTAAAGGGAAAAACGCTTTTAGCCTTATTACAACATATAAAACGCACTCAAGATATTTCACTAAATTTTACTTCGGCTTGTCGTATGGCGATTTGTGGTGCTTGTGGTGTGCGTGTGAATGGGCATTCATACCTTGCTTGTGATACTAAAATGGATGATTTATTAATAGAATATGACAATCCTGAAAGCTTAAAAATCTCTCCTTTGGCAAATTTTAAAGTTCTTTCGGATTTAGTTGTAGATTGGGAGCCAAGTATTGAGAATTTAAGAAAAATAAAACCAACTATAACACCAAAAGAAGCATTTTCTGATAAAAAAGGTTGCGTGCAAACTCAAGCTGAAGTTGATGCTATTAAAAAACAATGGGATTGTATTTTATGTGGTTGTTGTGCTAGTGAATGTAATAAACTTGAAGCTGATTCAAGTGATTATATGGAACCATTTGTATTTACTCACGCATTTCGTGCTGCTTATGATTCACGCTCAAAAGATGCTTTAAAACACTTAAAACCATCTATTGCAAATGGTCTTTGGATGTGCGTTCATTGTCAAGAGTGTGCTGACCGCTGTCCTAAAGGAATTAGTGCTGCTGATGATATAGCAATGCTAAGAGTAATGGCTATGAAAAAAGGTTTAAAAGATGGCACAGGACCAGCTCACGCAGAAGCATTCTTAAAAGACTTAGAAGATACAGGTAGATTAAATGAGATTTATTTAGCACTTCGCTCTGAAGGTGTTTTAGCAAATACTACAAAAATAGATATTGCGTACAATCTAATGAAAGCAGGTAAGATGAATCCATTACATATTTTTGGTGATGAAGAAATTGAAGGTCATGAAGATTTAGTAAAAATGATTGAAGCAGCTAGAGCTGCTAATAAGGAGTAAGTTATGCAACAAAAAGATTTCGCTTTTTTCCCTGGCTGTGTTTTAAGTCAAGCAGCTAAAGAATCAAAAATGTCATTAGAAGCAATAGCTCCAATACTAGGTATAACTTTACACGAGATTAAGGGTTGGAGTTGCTGTGGTGCATCTCAAGCACAAGATGTAGACCCAATAGCAGCACTTGTAGCAAATGCTAGAAATATAGCATTAGCTGAGAATATGAATATGCCAATGCTAACAACCTGTAGCACTTGTATGCTAACTTTAACTCGTGCAAAAACTGCTTTAGATAAAGGTGCAAAAGACCGCATAAATGAATATTTAGCAAAAGGTAATATGAAATATCAAGGAAATAATGAAATAACAAGCCTTTTATGGATTTTGTATGAGAATTTAGATACCTTAAAATCAAAAGTTGTTAAGCCACTTTCAAATCTAAAAGTAGCTTTATTTTATGGTTGTCATAGTATTCGCCCTGAAAAATCATATAACGCAAAAGAAAGTTCAACTAATCCAAAAAGCTTTGAAGCTGTAGTTAGTGCGCTTGGTGCGACAATAGTTCCATTTGAAAAACGCTTAGATTGCTGTGGTTTTCACGCTAGTTATCCAGCAGTAAAATCGGTGCAAAAAATGTCATCTCAAATTGTTGGTAGTGCTGATAAAAATGGTGCTGATTGCGTTGTTACACCTTGTCCGCTTTGCCAAATGCAGCTTGATATTTACCAAGAACGCTATCAAGATGCAATGGGTTCTGAAATTAGAAAGCCAATAATTCATCTTTCTCAATTAGTAGGATTAGCACTTGGTCTTAGCAACGAACAATTAGGACTTGATTTAAATATAATTGATGCTACAAAATTAGCATAATTTTAGGGGCTAAGCCCCTAATTCTTTTGCCATTTTTATAAACTCAAGCTCTAAATGTGAGAGTTTTTTATCTTTTTTATAAGCTATAACTAATGTTTTAATTAAATTATTATCTTTTATATTAAATAATTTTATTTTATCTTTTTTATCATCTTTTATTAATTCTCTAATAGTAAAAGTAGCACCAACACCGCTTGCTACTATTGAATTTGCAATATCAAAAGTCTCAGTTTCGCATAAAATTTTAGGAATAAATTCATTGTTTTTAAACATTAAATCAATATCTAATCTACTTCTTTGAGAAGATTTTGGCAGAATAAATTTCTCATTTTTTAGTTCTTTGATTGATATTTCTGGCAATTCTTTATTTTTATATTTTAAAGATAATTCGTGTAAAGATGGCAGTGCTAGAAAAACATTGCTGCTTTTTATTATTTCATATTTTAAATATTTTATATCAAGTGGTAACACTAGCATTCCAAGGTCAATTTCATCATCATAAATCATTTGTTTGATTTTAAGCGTTGAAAAGATTTGAGAAATTTTAATATCAGCATCACTAAAACGCTTGCAAAATTGTGGCAAGAGATTTGGAATCATATTATAGCCATTTTGTAAGAATGCTATACGAATTTTGCCAGTTTTGGCATTGTTTAGTGCTGAAATTTCAGTATCAAGCTCTGCTATCATATCTTTTATTAGATTTGCTTTTTTTAAATATATTTCTCCTGCTTCGGTTAAAGATATTGGATTTGTGCTTCTATTAAAAAGCGTGGTTTTTAGCTCATTTTCTAATGCAAAAATACTTTGAGATAATGATGGTTGCGGTATTTTAAGCTCATTTGCAGCCTTTGTAAAGCTTTGCAATTTTGCTACTTTTAAAAATAGTTGCATATGTCTAAAATTCATCTTTTATCCTAATTTAAATTCTTTATTTTTCATATAAATATTTTATATGTTATTTGGTAATAAAATAAAAAATAGCTTTATAAAATTTTTTACTTTTAAAATTTAAATAGATAATATTTATTATAAGATTTTAAAACAAGGTTAAAATGATTATTCTAGCGTGGGTAATACCTAAATATAAGTAAAATAGCAAAAATAATATGCTAAATAATATTGACATTACAACAAATTCTGCTTTAGATTAATATATCTTGTAAGAATATTTTAAAGCAAATTGAAGCTGTATTTTATGGTTTTCATATTATATAAATTTATATAATTTTTAAAGATTAATTACTAAGTAAAGCAATGATTTTAAATTCTTATTTTGTAAAAATCAAAATAAGAATTTAAATAAGCATTATAAACCTAATTGAATTTCTTTAGAATATAAATATCCTAAATGATTGGTGTTATTTAAGGTTATTATTTTTGCTAAATCATTAGATATTTCAAGGACATTAATGCAGGTATTATCTTGAGTAATGTTCCAAAATGAGCTAAGTGGTGCATTTAATAAATGAGAAATGATTACCTTATTTACTGCATCGTGAGCGAAAACTGCAATTGTTTTTCCATCATATTTTGTAATATAATCGTTTATTGCAAGTTTTACTCTATTTAAAATATCTTCTAAGCTTTCTCCATTAGGCATTTTTACTAAATGTGGGATTTGCTTCCATTTTTTTAATAAATCTTGTTCTATTTCACTTGATAATCTACCTTCCCAAGTTCCGTGATTTATCTCTAATAATCTTTCATCTTTTAAAACTTCTTTATTGTGAAATTTAGCACTTTCACAAGCTGTTTCATAAGCTCTTTTTAAAGGACTTGCTATAAAAAAATCAATGTGTATATTTTTTAAAGCAAGGGCTAATTTCTTAGCTTGTTCCTTGCCTAAATCACTTAAATCAGTATCAATTTGACCTTGATATCTACCTTCTTTATTCCAATTAGTTTGCCCGTGTCTAAGTAATATTAGATTAATCATCGCAAATCTCACTGCAATCAATTATCTTAACTCCATGAACTCCAGCTAATTCACAAAGTTTTTTATAATCTGTTTTTAATGGTTTTTTATTAATGCTAATTGCCATTATATTTTCACCACTTGTATTTGTTTTGCTAACTTGCATACTTAAAATATTTATTCCTGCTTCGCCTAAAATAGTTCCAATTTGTCCTATCATACCAGGCACATTATCGTGTGGCACTAACAATAATACTCCACTTGGTTCAAATTTAATATCATATTCATCAATACCACTAACATAAGCACTCTTATCGCTCATTAAAGCTCCTCTTATTTCGTGCTCACCTAATTCGCTTACTATTTTTACTTTTATTTGATTATTTACTTCATCACTTTTTTGCTCAATTAAGCTTATTCCTCTATTTTGAGCTAGAATTGGTGCATTAACCATATTTACTTTTTCTTGCAATATAGAATTTAATAATCCACATAACATTACTTGGCTTAAAGCTCTAGTATCAAGCTCTTTAAAGGCATTTGAATATTCAATGAAAACTTGTTTAATTGCTGAATTGCTAACTTCACACGCAATAAATCCTAATGCTTTTACTAGATTAAAATAAGGCTTAATTTTATTTAGCATTTCAGGGCTAACTGGCACAGCATTTAAAGCACTAGCAACCATTTGACCATTTAACGCTTCTTTAATAGCAATTGCCACATCAACTGCAACTCCTTCTTGAGCTTCTATTGTAGATGCACCTAAATGCGGTGTTAAAACCACATTTTTTAAAGTTGTAATCTCGTGGTTTCCTAATGGCTCATTAGCAAAAACATCAAGAGCAGCCCCTGCAATATCTCCATTTTTTAAAGCATTTGTTAAATCATCAAGATTAATACATTCACCCCTTGCTGCATTTATAATTCTTACACCTTTTTTCATTTTAGCTATGCTATTTTTATTTATCATTTCTTTTGTTTCATCTGTTAATGGAAGGTGTAATGTAATAAAATCAGCTTCAGCATAAACTTCATCTAATTCACATTTTTTAACTTGTAAATGAATAGCTCTTTCGTTGCTAAGATATGGATCATACGCAATTACTTTCATACCAAATGCTTGTGCTCTACTAGCAACGCCAGCACCAATTCTACCTAAACCTAAAACCCCTAAAGTTTTATCTTTTAATTCAAGTCCTAAAAAGCTTTTTCTATCCCAAATACCATTTACTACGCTAGCATGTGCGTTAGGTATCATTCTAGCAAGGCTTAACATTAGTGCAAAAGTATGTTCTGTAGCTGCGTTTGTATTACCATTTGGCGCATTTACTACTATTACTCCTTTTTTTGTAGCTGCTTTTATATCTATATTATCAACACCAACTCCAGCTCTACCAATTACTTTTAATCTATGAGCGTGTTCTAATACTTTTTCTGTAATTTTTGTAGCACTTCTTAAAATAACTGCATCATAATCACCAATTATTTTTAGCAATTCTTCTTCGCTAATTTTAGGATATTCACTTACTTTGCAATCTTTTTCTAAAATTTTAGTAGCTAAATCGCTAACTCCATCTAAAACTAAAATCTTGTTCATCTACTCTCCTTTAAATAAAAGCTTTATTCTAGCAATTATTTTAAAGGATTGATTAATTAATTTGTTTTAAGTCGGTATTTTTAATATCTTAATTCAAATTCTTTAGAATTTCTTGAGTATAAATAGCATCATCAACACTTGCTAAAAGCCCTAAATCATTTGTCTTGATATAATTAATAAATTCATCTTGCTCTTTTGCTAAGCTTGAATGAGCTTGAAGTGTTATTGTAGTTTCATCTTTAATTAATTTTGAGTTTAAAAAGTCTAATTCATAGCTTGATACATTTGTATTTATAAAGGCTTTTCTAATCCTGCTATTAAATTCCCAAGAAGCTAAAATATCAAGATTATTAGAATTTAGTTTAATTTGTGTGCAAGGATTATTTGTGCGATTTATTTTAAAACTAGCCTTTATCCCAAAGAAATTTGCTAAATCCAAATCATGCACACAAAGGTCTAAATCAACCCCAACATCACTAATTCTAGCTGGTTTTTTAGACGCTCTTATAAAACTTGCATACTTTATTTCTTCGTTTTTGATATGTTTTAAAAACTCAAGACTTACAGGGTTAAATCTCTCACAAAAGCCAACTGCTACATTCACTCCACTATTTTTAATAGCTAAAGCTTCATCAAGGCTAAATGATAATGGTTTTTCTATTAGAATAAAATTGATTTTATCTTTAATCTTAGAAAATACTTCATAATGATATTTAGTCGGCACAACTATTATCGCTCCATCAATATAATTTTTTAACAATTCATCTAAATTAGAAAAATACTTATCATCATCAATCCAATCAGGCTTAATTAAATCAAAGCAATATAAATTTATATCCTTTTTACAAAGTTCGGTGTAGTGGTTTTTACCCATTACACCAAGACCTATTAATGCTATATTCATTAAAAGCCTTCTTTATCTAAAGTATTATTTAATTCATTTAAAAGTGCGATTTTTTCCCATTGAGTATTCATATCAATTTCATTTCCTTCTTCTGTAGAGCTAAAACCACATTGGGTGCTAAACTCAATTTGTTTTGTATCTAAGAAATTAGCTGCTTCTTTTGCTCTTTTAATTAGAGTTTGAATACTTGGATTTTCCTTAGTTTTAGTAGTTAAAAGTCCAATTACTACTATTTGATTTTTAATATATTTTAATGGTTCAAAATCTCCTGACCTATCATCATCAAATTCTAAAAAGAATTTATTTATATTAAGATTTGCAAATAATTCGCTAGCAACCTTGCTATATCCACCACTAGCACTAAAATGGCTTCTATAATTACCCCTGCATATATGTATTGCACTTGTGATTGTTTTTGGCATAGTTGCTAGGCTTTTGTTTAAATACTCTACATATTCTTTAGTGCAATCATCGGCGTTATAGTTATTTTTGATTAGATTTGCTCTAAAATCTTCATCACAAAACGAGCCAAAGCTAACATCATCAAGTTGTAAATAAACTCCGCCTAATTTTTCAAATTCTAAATAAAAATCAGCATAGGCTTTTAAAATATCTTCTTTTAATTTTGCATAATCTTTTCCGTAGTATTCAAATTCTACATTAAATCCGCCACGGATAAATAACATATATAAAAGCATTGATGGGCTAGGAATTGTTAATTTTAAGCGATTTGTATCAATGCCTAATTCTTTTGCAATTTTTACTAAACTTGCAAAATCTTTTAAGAAAGGATGGTCTTTACATTCTATTTTATTAGTTATTTTAATACCTTCAGCTCTTGTTTCTATACCTTTAAAAACATAGCCTTTTTCTTTAATAATTTTGCTAATTCCACTAAATCCCCAATAAAAATCTAAATGCCACCAAGAGCGTCTAAATTCTCCATCACTTAGATAATAAACATTGTTTTTATCACACTCAATGAGTAGTTCTTTTATGCACTCATCTTCAATAGCTCTTAATTCGTCTTTACTGATTTTTGCGTTTGCATAATCACTTCTTGCAGCTTTTAATTTGGCTGGTCTTAAGAATGAACCTACTTGATCTAATCTTCTCATTTATTCTCCTTTATTAAAAATTTCAATGATTTTTTCTTGGTCTAGTGTATCTAAAAATGCAGAAAATGGCAAAGATAAAATCTCGTTTGTTACATTTTCGCATACTTTAAAATCACTTGCTTTATAATCTAAATATTTAAAGCAAGGTTGCGAATATAGTGCTATTGGATAATGAATTGCGGTTGGGATATTGTTTTCACTTAGTTTTTTTACTACTAAATCTCTATTTTTAACCCTTACGCTATATTGAGCCCAAACACTCTTATATCCTGATTTTACCTTAGGTGTAATGCAGTTTTTAAGGTTTTTTGTATAAATGTTAGCAATTTCGTTTCTTTTAGCAATTTCTTCATCAAAATATTTTAATTTTACATTTAAAACTGCAGCTTGTATGCTATCAAGTCTTGCATTTAAGCCTATTATTTCGTGTTTATACCTTATTTCGCTTCCGTGATTTATAAGTAATTTTACTTTTTTTGCTAATTCATCGTTATTTGTAAAGATAGCCCCACCATCTCCATAGCATCCAAGTGGTTTTGAAGGGAAAAAACTTGTCGTGCTAATATCAGCAATATTACAAGAGATATTGCCTAAATCATCTTTTGCACCAAAGCTTTGAGCCGCATCTTCAATCAAGTATAAATTATGTTTTTTACATATATTTTTTATGGAATTTAAATCAGGCATTTGACCAAAAATTGAAACTGCCAAAATAGCCTTAGTCTTAGGTGTAATTAGGCTTTCAATTTTGCTTATATCAAGGTTATAATCTACTTCGCTTATATCAACAAAAACAGGTTTAGCTTTAATTAAAGCTATCATTTCAGAACTTGCAATGAAAGTAAAAGGAGTTGTAATTATCTCATCACCTTCTTTAATCCCTAAAGCTTTTAATGCTACATATAAAGCCGTAGTTCCGTTTGAGCAAGAATATGCGTATTTTGCTTTTGTATAATTTGCTAGATTACTTTCAAGTAAAGCAACTTCATTACCACCGATAAAACTTGTATTATTTAATATATTTTGAATTCTTTCATCTATTTCGTTTTTGTATTTTAAATATTGAGATTTTAAATCACAGAATGCTAACATTGATTATCCTTAAAAAATAAAAGGCTAATTGTATTTGCTTTCATTTAATACATAATTATTTAAGGCTTTATTGTAATCTTTATAATAAGCTTTTTTAAAATATAAATTTATAAAAATTATTTAAAATGATATTGAATGTGATAAAATAGGATATTTAAAAGCTTTTATTTATAAACAAGTAGCAAATACTCAAAAACTATAGCTAGTAATAAATCTATTTATTAATAAAATATTTGAATTATTAAATAATCTTATTTTATAGTATTTTATTATTATTGGAATTTAGGTGCTAGAGTTTTAAAAGTTAGTCTATATAAAAGGATAAAAATGAATGAATTAGAAAAGGTGCAAATTAGTTTGCCAATAATTTTAGATTTTGTATTCTATAGCGTATTAATGCTAGGAATTGGGTTTTATTTTTGGAAGAAAAATAAAACTTCAGAAGATTATTTTATAGGCGATAAAGGTATGGGTCCTATAGTATCAGCACTTAGTGCTGGAGCGTCTGATATGAGTGGTTGGCTTCTTATGGGATTACCAGGGGCTGTTTTATTATATGGCTTAGGTAAAACTTATATAGCAATAGGGCTTAGTATTGGTGCTTTAATTAATTGGATGTTTGTTGCTAAAAGGCTTAGAATTTATACTGATGTTAGAAAAGATTGTATAACTATTCCTGATTATTTTGAGACTAGATTTAGCGATGATAGTCATACCTTAAGAATAATTTGTGCTATTGTGATTTTAATATTTTTTACTATTTATATATCTAGTGGTTTAGTAGCTGGTGGAAAGCTTTTTGAAGAATTATTTTCAGTTAAATACGAACAAGCAGTAATTACAGGAACTATATTAATAGTTGTTTATACTTTCGTTGGCGGATATAAGGCAGTTTGTTGGACTGATTTGATACAAGGCTTATTGATGATGGGAGCTTTAATTATTGTTCCATTGGTTATGATTAATGAAATAGGCGGATTTAGCGAAGCTATTAATATAATAATTAAGCTTGGAGAAGAAAGTCAAAAAGATTATATTTCTATGAGTAAAAATTTAACTTTAGTAGGGATAATTAGTTCTTTAGCTTGGGGACTTGGGTATTTTGGTCAGCCACACATAATAGTAAGGTTTATATCTATAAAAAGCACAAAAGACATTCCAATTGCTACTTTTGTAGGTATTTCTTGGATGGTAATTAGCTTAATTGGAGCTATTTTAATAGGATTTATTGGTATAGCTTATTTATATAAGTTTAATATAGACTTATTAGATAAGGATAGAATTTTTATAGTAACTAGCCAATTATTATTTAATCCTTGGATTTCTGGAATTTTATTAAGTGCGATTTTAGCAGCGATTATGAGCACAGCTAGTTCGCAATTATTAGTATCTAGCTCAACTTTAGCAGAAGATTTTTATAGAAAAATTTTTAATAAAGGTGCTCCTGCTAAGATAGTAATGAGAGTTTCAAGACTTAGTGTTTTGGTTGTTGCTATTGTTGCTTTTATAATTTCTGCTGATAAAAATACTAGTATTATTGATATTGTTGGATATGCTTGGGCTGGTTTTGGTGCTTCTTTTGGTAGTGTGATAATTTTTTCTTTATTTTGGAAAAATATGAGTAGATTAGGTGCGATTTTAGGTATGAGTTTTGGTGCTTTAGGAGTGATTTTGTGGGAGCATATTGATTATTTTAATATTGCAAAAGAAGGTATATTTGAACTTTATTCAATAATACCAGGATTTTTACTAGCTTCAGTATTTATAATAATAGGCTCAATAATACAGCCAGTAAGACAAGGAACAAAAAAAGCTTATGATGATATGCTAACTAAATTAAAGCTCTAAAAATTAGAGCTTTATTATCTTTAGTTTAAAACCTTTTTGATATGATTTAAAAAATTTTCAAGGATATAAAAATGGATATAAGAAAAGAATTTTTAGAGTTTTTTGCTAGTAAAGGTCATGAAATTACCCCATCAAGCCCACTTGTGCCTGATGATGCGACTTTGCTTTTTGCAAATGCAGGAATGGTTCCTTTTAAGAGTATTTTTACAGGTGAAGTGCCACGCCCAAATCCACCTAGAAAAACAAGCTGTCAAACTTGTATTCGTGCAGGTGGAAAGCACAATGACTTAGATAATGTTGGTTATACTGCAAGACATCATACATTTTTTGAAATGTTAGGAAATTTCTCTTTTGGTGATTATTTTAAAGAACAAGCTATAGCGTATGCTTGGGAATTTGTAACCGAGGTTATAAAATTACCGAAAGATAGGCTTTATGTAACCGTTCATGAAAACGATGATGAAGCTTATAATATGTGGCAAAAACACATTGCAAAAGAACGCATTTATAAATTTGGAGATAAAGATAATTTCTGGCAAATGGGTGATACTGGCCCATGTGGTCCTTGTAGTGAGATTTTTTACGACCAAGGTGAAGAAAATTTTAAAAGTGATGAAGATTATATGGGTGGAGATGGAGATAGATTCCTTGAGATTTGGAATTTAGTTTTTATGCAGTTTGAAAAACATCCTGATGGAACTATGACAAAACTACCAAAACCTAGTATTGATACAGGTATGGGACTTGAGCGTGTAAGTGCTATTAAAGAAGGAAAATTTAGCAATTTTGATAGCTCATTATTTATGCCAATAATTGAAAAAATCGCAAGTTTAGCAAACCTAAAATATGAATATAAAAGTGGAGCAAGCTTTAGAGTAATTGCTGATCATATTCGTTCAGCTACATTTTTACTAGCTCAAGGCGTAACATTTGATAAAGAAGGTAGAGGATATGTATTACGCCGTATCGTAAGAAGAGCTTTAAGACACGGATATTTACTAGGATTTAAAAGTGCATTTATGTATAAATTAGTAGATATTGTTTGTGAATTAATGGGAGAGCATTATACATATTTAAATGAGAAAAAATCTTTTGTAAAAGAGCAATTATTAAGCGAAGAAGAGAGATTTTTAAATACTATTGAAAATGGAATGAGTATTTTTAATGAAGAGCTTAAAAATACTAAAAATGTTTTTAGTGGAGAAGTTGCGTTTAAATTATATGATACTTATGGCTTTCCACTTGATTTAACTCTTGATATGTTAAGAGAAAAAAATCTTAAAATTGATGAAGACAAATTCAATGAACTAATGGCTAAGCAAAGAGAATTAGCTAAAGCAAATTGGAAAGGTAGTGGGGATAAAGCAACTCACGGAGATTTTAAAGAATTATTAGATAAATTTGGTGTAAATGAGTTCGTTGGATATGAAAATACTGAAATTAAAGCAAAATTATTAGCTGTTTTAGATGAAGAATTTAAAATTGGAATTAAAAGCAAAAAAGCTTGGCTAATGTTTGATAAAACTCCACTTTATGCAACAAGTGGTGGGCAAAATTACGATTTAGGTAGTATTTATAAAAATGATAAATTAGTTGCAAATGTGCTTGAAGTTGAGAAATTTTTTGATATTAATTTAGCTTTAGTTGAAATTGTAGGTGATTTTAATGTAAATGATGAATTATTAATCAAAATTGATACCGAAAGAAGAGCAGAAATCGCAAGACATCATAGTGCTACTCACTTGCTTCATTATGCGTTAAGAAAGGTTTTAGGAGAAAATGCAACTCAAGCAGGTTCATTTGTAGATTTTAATAGAATTAGATTTGATTTTAATTTTACCCGTGCATTAAACGAAGATGAGCTAAAGCAAATTAGTGATATTGTAAATGATATGATTTATAAAGCTACAAATTCAAATATTCAAATAACTGATATTGAAAGTGCAAAAAAATGTGGTGCAATGGCGCTTTTTGATACAAAATATGGCGATAAAGTAAGGGTATTAACTTTAGGAGATAGTATTGAGCTTTGTGGTGGAACTCATGTTAGCAATACTTCAGTAATTGGCGATTTTATAATATTAAAAGAAAGCGGAGTAAGTGCTGGTGTTAGAAGAATTGAAGCAATAGCAAGTAAGGCTGCTAAAGAATACTCAAGGAATTTGATTGCGGAATTTGAAAATATCAAAAAAAGTCTAAAAACAAATGATATTTTAAAGAGTTTTGAGAATTTAAAAAATGAAATAAAAGAACTAAAAGACGCTTTAAAAAATGGTGCTAATAATTTAAATAGTGAGATTATTAACGGCATTAATGTTTGCGTTAGTGAATATAACGGGCTTGATATTAAAGCTAGTATAGATGAGTTTAAAAATAAATTTGATAAAGCTGTCATTGTTTTAATCGCTTGCAAAGACGATAAAGTAAGCATTGCGGTTGGCTCAAAAAATACTAGCGTTAAAGCAGGAAATTTAGCTAAGATTGTAGCTCAATTTTTAGGCGGAAATGGCGGCGGTAGAGATGATTTTGCTACTGCTGGTGCAAAAGATATTAGTAAAATCAACGAAGCTTTAGCTTTAGCAAAAGATGAAATCAAGAAGGTAATATGCTAGGGCTTGATAGCTTAGTTTTACCTTATATACATTTATTAGCCGGTATTTGCTTTATTGGTCTTCATTTAGGCATTAGAGCAAATGCTGGTTTTTATTTATGTGAAGATGAAGAGAATTTACAAAAAGCACTAAGGATATTAAAAAAGCAGCTTTATGCGTTTTTTGTTTTAATGGCTGTTATGGCTTTTAGTGCTATATATGTAATGATTAATAATAGTTCTGACCCATTGTTTAATACTTTAGCATCTACGCAATGGTCGCTTTATGCTTTTGCCACTTTAAATTTATTATATATTTATTATCAATTTATTTTATGTGAGAAAGAAAAAGAAAATAAATTATTGGTTTGTAATGAAAAAATAGCTTTAATTGTTTATTATTTTATCCCGTTAAATATTTTGATTTCTTGTATTGGTGTGCTATTTGCTTTACTCATTAGCACTATGATTTAAGGAGATTTTTTGAAATACATTATTTATTTTATAGCTGTTTGTGGAATTTTAGGCTGTGTTGTTTTAGGATATTTTTTAAATGTTGTTGAAAATAAAGATATTGATTATAAGGAATTTGATTTAGACCTTACAACTCAATTTTATGATAGAAATGGCACTTTACTTGCAAATGTTTTTAACGAAAATAGAGCTTATGCTAGATTTGAAGAAATTCCACCAAGACTAATTGAAGCATTAATTGCTATTGAAGATACGAGTTTTTTTGAACACGAAGGAATTAATATTGATGCTATTTTTAGAGCAATTATCAAAGATATTCAAAAAGGTCGCTTAGCAGAAGGTGCTTCAACTCTTACTCAACAACTTGTGAAAAATCATTATTTAACAAGTGAAAAAAGTATTAAAAGAAAAATAAATGAAGCAATAATTAGTTATGAAATTGAAAAAAATCTAACAAAAGAACAAATATTAGAAAGATATTTAAACTTTATATTTTTAGGGCATGGATATTATGGGATTAAAACAGCTGCTGCTGGGTATTTTCATAAGGAATTAAACGAACTTAGCCTTAAAGAAATGGCTATGCTAGTTGGCTTACCAAAAGCTCCTAGCACATATGATCCTACAAAAAGAATTGATTTATCGCTTTCAAGAGCTAATGCGGTTTTAAAAAGAATGTATGATTTAGGCTGGATTAGTGAAGCTGAGTATAAACAAAATGTAGCTTTAAAACCGATTGTTTATGATGAGAGTTTAACTCAAAATAAAGCTCCTTATGTAATAGATGAAGCTATTAGACAATTACAAGCTATGGGAATTGAAGACATTAAAACAGGTGGTTATAGAGTTGAACTTAGTGTTGATTTGAATACTCAAAAAATAGCTGAAGAAGCTATTAAGTTCGGATATGATGAACTTATCAAAAGAGATAAAGATATAGATTTAAACCAAATCAATGGAGCTATGATAGTTACAGAGCCTAGTAGTGGGGATATTTTAGCTTTAGTTGGTGGGGTTGATTATTATAAAAGTAATTTTAATCGTGCTACTATGAGTAATCGTCAAGTGGGTTCAAGCTTTAAGCCATTTGTATATCTTACAGCTTTAAATCTTGGCTATTCACCTGCTAGCGAGATTGCTGATATTGCGAGAGTATTTGAAACTCGTGATGCACAGGGTAAGAAAATGATTTGGAAGCCTAAAAATTATGGAAAAGATTTTAATGGTTTAATCACTCTTAAAGAAGCACTTACAAAAAGTAGAAACCTAGCTACAATTAACTTATTACTTGATACTAGCCTTAGTTTTGTTCATCAAACAATTACTAAATTTGGTTTTACAAATGTTCCACAAGATTTATCAATAGGATTAGGTTCTTTTGGTGTTAGTCCTTATAATTACGCTGAACTTTATAGCATTATTTCAAATTATGGAACAAAACAACCTATTAGATTGATTACAAAAGTTACTGATAAATTTGGTAATGAAATTGAGTTAAAAACCAAAGAAGCAGAAGAATTTGTAAAACCTGAACAAGCTTATTTAATGATTGATATGATGAAAAATGTTGTCGCAGCCGGAACTGGTGGTGCAGCAAGAATTGCAGGACTTGAAGTAGCTGGAAAAACAGGGACATCAAATAAAAGTATAGATGCTTGGTTTGTAGGTTTTACGCCTAGTATTCAAGTAATAACTTGGTATGGTAATGATAATAATAAGCCTATGAAATATTATGAAGGTGGTGCTAGAACGGCTGCTCCTGTATTTAGATATTTTATGCAAAAATATTTAGCAGAAAATCCAAATATTAAGAGAACTTTTGATATACCAAAAGGCGTTTATAAAAGAGTGATTGATGGTAAAACTTGGTATTATACAGATAAATCACCTTTACCAAAAGCAAGTAGAAATGATATATTAAAACAACAAGAAGAAGATGGATTGATGTTTTAAGGAGATTAAATGAATATTTATAATAAACATATAAGAAGTTGCTTAAAAAGAAAGCATGAATTTTTATCATTATTTGAGCCAAAGCCAAAGGATATAAATCCTTGGGCTTTTATAAGAGCATATAATGAAATAGAAACTATTAATATTACCTTAAATACAATAGTTGGGGGGGGGTATTATAAGAGGAGTTCTAGGCTATCACTTAGATGAATTTGGTAAAGATGATGGAACTAGTGAAGTAATTAAACAATTTTGTAAAAATAATCCAAATTTTATTCCTTTAGAGTATCCTTACAAAGTAATTCCTGCAGGGAAAGAAAACTATAAACAAAAAATATCAAAAGAATTTAGACTTGATACTTATTATAATTTTGTGCTTAATAAAATTCCATTAAATGATTGGTTGATTAAAATTGATTGTGATCATATTTATAATGAGATTGCATTAAGTAAAGCCTTGTTACAGCCAAAAAACATTATTGATAGTATTTATTTGCCTGCTCTTAATATGCATTATAGCGATGGTAAATTATATTTTTTAAAGAATTTTTATAAAGTAGGAGATGATCATTGGGTATTAAACAAAGGTAAATATACTCATTTTTATATGGATTATAATCAAGGTTATGAGTCTTTGTATTCTTTAAATAAATGGAAAAAAGCAGAAAATATAATAAGTCTTCATTTTCCGTTAATGAAAAAATCTCGTATTCATTTAGCAACTAAAGATAATTTAATTCCTTATGATGAATTTGTTTTTTCACAATTAAAAATGACAGAGATTGATAAAGAATTTATTTTAAACAAAGAAAAAATTTTAAGTTATTTTAATTTCTAAGTATTTTAAATTCTAATTCAATTTAAAATCTAGGATTAATTATATATTACTATCAAATATATAGCTATATTTTATAAAGTTGAAATATTAAATTATTCACTTATTTTAAACTTTTATAATTTTTAAGAAAATATATCAAAATAGTAGCAAAACTAGGGATTAAAAATGCAAAATTTAAAAAAGTTAAAAAACTAATATAATCAATTCCGTATCCATATTTTATAAATTTTATATCAGGCGGGAATATAAATGCTATAAAAATTAAAAAGCAAATAGTTATAAGCCTAAAAATTAAAGATTTTTTATTTAATTTTATATTAAGATTTGTAGAATTTATATTAAAAATCATAATAATAACATATAAAATAAATATTAATATTATATAAAATACCCCAAAAAATACAAGTAAAACAAATAAAGGTATCAAAAATAAACCAGCACAAAATAACCAAGATTTACAAGAATTTGCCTTATAAATAAGACTTAAAAATAATATGCTAAAAAATGGTAGTATCAATATATCTATAAAATATGCTTGAAAAGTAAAAATACTTTTAATTACTCCAATTTTAAACATTAAAAAATCAAAAAACATATAAGAGCTTAATATTAAAAGTAAAATGCCCCAAAATTTAAAAAAATCTGTTGTGCTTAAACTTGCATTATAATTTAATAAAAATATATTTAAAAGAGTTTTTAAAAATATATTTTTAAACATTTTTATCCTTTAGATTTGATATTTGTTATTAAATTGGTATATAAAATATGTGTTAATATGATATTAATTTACAAAATATCTTTAATAATTGAGCTAATTTCTATAAAGCCATCAACTTCTCTTAAAAACAAATACTCATTTGAAGGTTGTTTTAGTGCTAAATAATTTTTACCTAAAATTTCATTGCAATATAAATAACTAGCAAAACTCCCACTCCCACAAGCGCTCTCATAAAATAAAGTCTTAATATCTCTTACCCAGACAATAGGCTCAAGGCAATCACCTTGTAAATACATAAAACCACTTGCTTTTTTGTCTAAAAAATCATTATCTTTTAAATATGAATATGCAAATTCTTTTAAATTAATTTTAGATAAATTTAATTTTTTCGTATAAATAATATGAAAAATATCTCCTAAATCTACATAATATATATCATCATCAAGCTTATTTAATTTATATTCATTTTTAAATCTTAAATAATAAAAATTATCATCTTTATATAGTTTTTTAATATTATTATCTTTTATAAAATCACTGCTACTAATACCGCATAAATAATCTTTATCATTTAGTTTAATTTTTGTAGTTTTTAAATTATTAGTATCTAAAAAATACTTTCCCGCACATCTTAAAGCATTAAAACAAATCTCTCCACCTGCCATTTTTAATTCATAATCTTGCACAAAGCCAACTTGTTCAACATCTTTATGCTTAGATAAAATCTCATTATTTATACTTTTAAAATCTAAGTTATTAATACCAATAACCAAAGCTGTAGTATTTCCCGCTGGATAATATAAATTATATTTATACATTTTTTACTCCTTTAATTTTCTTTATCTTAAACAAGCTTAGTTAAAATGGCGTAAGAGTATGGTGGATAATCGCTTTTAATTAAGAGGAAAGTCCGGGCTGCAATAAGATGAGGTTCCATCTAACAGATGGCTAGAGCAATCTAAGGGAAAGTGTAACAGAAAATAAACTTCCTAATTTTAGGTAAAGGTGAAACGGCGGGGTAAGAGCCCACCAGTGATTATGCGAGTAAAAGCAATTCAGCTTATAAACCCAACCTGCAGCAAGAAGGGGTGGTTTTTATCTTATATTTTAAACCCTTCGCTAGAGTGCTATTGTGAAATAGTAAGTAGATAAATGATTATCCAAGACAAAACCCGGCTTATAGCCATACTCTTTTAAGGATTAGGATGCAAATTAGAGTTTATTATGAAGATACTGATTGTATGGGGATTGTCTATCATACAAATTATTTAAAATATTGTGAAAGAGCTAGGAGCGAATGGTTTTTCGCTAATGAAGGAAAAGATTTATTAAAAGAAAATCCTTTTGCATTAAGAGAAATTAAGGCTATTTATAAAGCACCTGCTAGATTAGGAGATATTTTAGAAGTTAAAAATATTCTTGTAGGATTTGATAAATATTGTTTAGAATTAAAGCAAATAATTTATAAAGATGATAAAGCTATTTTTGAAGCTTTTATAAAATTAGTTCATATAAAAGATGGCAAACTATCTCCAATTAGTGAAGAATTAAAAAAATATTTGAGTAAATAATTTATATAAATTCTTTAAAATTTTCGTGATTAGCTAATATTAGTCTTTTATCATTTAAAGCTAGAAGTTTTTTACTAAAGCCGTTTTTACTAAAAAGTATAAAATAATCAGGCTCAAAACCCAAATATCTAGCCTTTTGAATGAGTTTTGAATACGAGCTAATACACATTTTTTTGCCATTAAATTTCACTTCGCCCAATAAAGATATTTCGTAATTATCATAAAAAATATCACATTCATAATCTTTGCCCCAAATACTCTTAATGCCTTTTATATTAAATCTTTTTTCGCACCACTCACAAGCAATTTGCTCGTAAATAAACGACTGATATTCATAAAATTTTTCATTAATTAATTTTAAGGCTAATTCTTTATCTTTTAAAATGATTTTTTCCATTGCTTTTAAAAAATAAAAATAAAATCTAGTGTAATTAGAATTAAAAATAACTTTATTTTGTGGATAAAATCTCTTAAAACTCAATAAATCATTATTTAATTCAAGTCTTAAAAAACCACGATTAATCAAGGAGTGAAAGCTCTTTCTAGCTTTAAATCTTGAGCCGTATTTGTTGATAGAAAACTCCAAGCGAGATTTTCTAGCGTAGTGAATTAGTGCCTTGCATTCACTTTCATTTATTTCAAATTCGTAAGGATTATATGTATTTACTAGCTCGTTTATATAATAATTAATATCATTTAAACTAGGTTTAAAACTCTTATCTCCAAACACAGAATAAAAGTCTAACGCTTCGTCTAAATAAAAATGCGGATATCTTTTAATAAAGTCTAAAAATTCTATAACTACCCCTTAATTTTTTTGTGCTAATTTTACTTTAATTATTTTTACAAAGGGCAAAAATGCAAATTAGTGAGCTAAAAAGCGACATAATTTTAGATGAAAATACAAAATATTTTGATTACACAGCAAGTGCTTTAGCACTAAAATCAATTGAATTAAAAATGCAAAATATTTTAAAAACATACGCCAACACTCATTCAGATAGTGCAAAAAATTCAAAAATAACAAGTAAATACTATAAAGACGCAAAAAGCTATATCAAAAAAAGCTTAGGATTAAATTCTAATTATAGCTTGATTGCTTGTGGGAGTGGCTCAACTGCGGCTATTAAAAAATTTCAAGAATTATTAGGAATATATGTTCCACCGCTTATTAAACAGCGTTATTTTAATGATATTGCTAAAAATACTTTGCCTTTAGTAATTGTTAGTGCGATTGAACACCATTCAAATGAGCTTAGTTTTAAAGAAGGTTTATGTGAATGTATTAGGCTAAATCATAGGGATTTTAACAGCGATTTATACGAGCTTGAAAGAATTTGCAAAAAGAACGCTAATAGAAAAATAATAATGAGTTTTAATGCCGTTAGCAATATCACAGGAGTTAGAGCAAACCTTGTAAAAATCAGCGAAATTGCGAAAAAATATAAAGCGATTTTAGCAATTGATGCAAGTTCGGCTATACCTTATGAAAATATTGAAATTCCGTTTGATGCTTTATTTTTTTCAGGACATAAAATGTTAGGCGGAGTTGGCACGAGTGGATTTTTAGCTATTAAAAATGAGCTTATTGGCAAAATTCCTACATTTGCAGCTGGTGGGACGGTTGGCTATGTTAGTAGGAGTAATTATGAGTTTTTAGACGATGCTGAAAGCCTTGAAGAGGGTGGAACTCCTGCGATTTTACAAGTTATTAAAAGTGAATTAGCTTTTAGACTTAGAGATGAAATAGGGCTTGGAGTGATTAAAGAAAAGGAAAATATCTTAAAAGAATATTTTTTAAACGCCATTAAAAAAGTGCAATTTAAATACAAAATCATACTATACGCTGCAAATATTAAGGATAGATTGCCTATATTTTCACTAAATTCTACAGGCGTTAGCCCTTATGATTTAGCTAGGGTTTTAAGCGATGATTATGAGATAGAAACTCGTGCTGGGTGTGCTTGTGCTGGTCCTTATGCGCATGATTTATTAAATTATGTGGATAATCAAAATTTCAATGCTAAGCCTGGATTTTTAAGAATAAGTTTGCATTATACTCACGAATTAAGCGATATTGATTATTTGATTAACGCACTTTGCAAAAGCATAGAAAAGCTAAATAAGAATTTAAAATAAGGAAAATAATATGAGTAGAATGATTATGAATTTAAAAGGACTTGGTGCTTTAAGTATTCCAAGAGTGTTTTTTAATATGCAATTAATTTCAAAATTAAATGCTTTAAAAAAGCTAAAAAATGATGAGATTTTACATATAAAAAATAGATTGAATTATTACAATAAAATTAATGATTTTTTTGAGCTAAAAAAGATAGAAAATGTAGAGCATTCTAAATTAGGCGAAAACTTATTAAAAAACACTTCATATTCTTTTGATTTTTACAAGGTTAGCAAATATTTTCATAAAGATTTAAAGATAAATAAATTCTTTTATGATTGTTCTAGCGAGTTTTTAAATACCATAACAAAATCAAGACCAATTGATAGTAAAAATGTGATTTTAAAGCTTGATAGCAGAAGACATTTTTGTTTTTTAAATGATAAAAATGATTTTAAAGATAAAGTGGATTTGGCTGTTTTTAGGGGTGCTTGTGTTCAACAAAATAGAATAGATTTTATTAATAAATTTAAAGATTGTAAAAGACTAAATCTAGGTAATGTAAATAAGGAAAATAGGTCAGGTTATTTAAGCAAGGAAGAGCAGCTTAAATATAAATTTATAATCTCTCTTGAAGGTTGGGATGTTGCTACAAATCTTAAATGGATAATGAGTTCAAATTCTATCGCAATTACTCCAAGATTAAAATATGAAACTTGGTTTATGGAAGGAAAATTAATTCCTAACGAGCATTTTTTATTAATTCAAGATGATTTTAGCGATATTTTAGATGTAATGGATAATGCTTTAACTAATGATAAATTAGTAAAAAATATTATTAAAAATCAAAATGAATATATACAACAATTTTTAAATCCTAATATAGAAGAGTTACTTGGTATTTTGGTTTTAGCGAAGTATTTTTATTATTCAAATCAAATGAAATTAGATAATTTTGTAATTGAATTATTTGATGGAATTTAAAATATATAAATTTTATTTTAAACTTTATTAATATTTAATATGAATTAAAGTAAAAATAATTTAATATTTATTAAATATTTTTAAAGGAGAGTTTATGAAAAAAATTGTATTTTTAGGTGCTGGGTATGCAAATTTAAGTCTAATTAAAAAGATTAAAAAGAAAAATCTAAGAAAAGCAGAATTTATACTAATAAACAATAATTCTTATCATTATAAAACGACAGAACTACACAAAATAGCAGCAAGAGAAAGCGAAAAAGACATAGCAATAAATCTAAAAAGCATACTGCCTAAAGATATAACCTTAATTTTTGATAATGTAAAAAGTATTGAAAACGGCAAGGTTATTTGTGAGAATGCAAATTATGATTATGATGAGCTTTATGTTGGACTTGGTGCGAGTATAAATACTTTTGGCATTGCTGGACTTGATGAATGCTTAAATATTATAAATTATAAAAACGCTTTAAAAACTGCTGAAACACTTTATAAAAATCTTGAGCTTTATGAGAATAAAAATGTAATTATTTGCGGTGCGGGGCTTAGCGGGGTAGAGCTTTGTGGTTCAATCGCTACAACTTGCAAAAATCTAGGAATTAGCATTAATTTATATTTGGTTGAAGCAATGGATGAGATTTTGCCTGTTTATACTAAAGATTTAGCTAAAAAAGCTAGAAATTATTTAGAAAATCTAGGCGTAAAAGTTCTAAGCTCTCATAAAATAATCAAAAAAGTTGATGATAAATTATTCTTAAACGATGAAAATAATTATATAAAAGCAAAAACTATAATTTTTACAGCTGGAGTTAAGGGTAGCGAAGTAATTGCAAATAGTGGCTTTAATCACAAAAATAATAGAGTTTTAGTAAACGAATATTTAATGGCACCTAATTTTGATAATTGCTATGTTTTAGGAGATTTAGCGATTGTTTCAAATTTCGCACCTACTGCACAAATTGCTTGTAAGCAAGGAAAATACCTAGCAAAAAGACTAAATGCAAGACTTGAAGGAATTGAGTTTAACGAACCTTTTAAATACAATGATAAAGGTAGCATTTGTTCGGTTGGAAAAGACTATGCAATAGGCGTTATTTTAGGTAAAACTTATAGTGGTTTTATGGCAAAAAGTCTTAAAAAATTAACCGAAATAGAATGGAGTGAAACTCTAAAGTAAAACATTAAAACAATTTTAAGAATTTGAAATTCTCATTTCAAATTCTTAAATCTCAAAATCTCTTTTATACTATTTATTACATAATTTATCTCATCGTTATTGATTACATAAGGTGGCATAAAATAAATCGTATTGCCAAGTGGTCTTAAAAGCAACCCATATTCAAGTGCTTTTAGATACACTTCAAGCCCAAATCTAGGATTAAAATGCTCTATATCAAATGCAAACACCATTCCTTGATGCCTAACATTTCGCACACTTTTAAATTCAGCAAATCCTTGCCAAAGTGAGTTTATATACTCGCTTTTAATTTTATTTTGATTTATAACATTATCTTTAGTAAATATATCCAAAGTTGCATTCGCAGCAGCACAAGCAAGTGCATTTCCTGTATAGCTATGCGAATGCAAAAACGCCTTGTATTCATTATATGGAGCATAAAATTCATTATAAATTTCATCATTTGTAATTACTACACTAATTGGCAAATACCCACCGCTAAGCCCTTTGCTAAGGCATAAAAAATCAGGCACAATTTCACACTGCTCTAAAGCAAACATAGTCCCGCTTCTTCCAAATCCAACGGCAATTTCATCAAAAATTATATCAATATCATAAGATTTTGCTAACCAACAAGCCTTTTTGATAAACTTAGCTGAATACATATTCATTGAACCTGCACACTGAATTAAAGGCTCAAGGATAAAGGCATTTATGTTTTTATGCTCTTTTTCAAGTAATTTTTCAAGCTCTTTTAATTCATTTTCATAATCTAGCCCACTTGGTGCAGGAGTGTTTAAACATTCAAGCAAAAGTGGTTTATAAGTCTTTTTATAAAGCTCAACATCGCTTACGCTTAGTGCAGCTATCGTTTCTCCGTGGTAAGAATTACTAAGTGATAAAAATTTGCTTTTTAATTTTCCTTGCAAAAGATTTTTATGAAAACTCATCTTAAGTGCTACTTCAACAGCACTTGAGCCATTATCAGCATAAAAGCATTTATTAAGTTTAGTTGGTAGTAAATCAGTAAGTCTTTTTGATAATCTTATAATGCTTTCGTGAGAAAATCCAGCCATTATGATATGCTCTAAGGTGTTTAATTGCTCGTAAATTTTGCTATTTATATAATCATTGCTATGTCCGAAAAGATTTACCCACCAAGAGCTAACGCAATCAATATATGATTTATCATTAAAATCATATAAATACACACCTTTTGCCTTTTTTATAGGGATTAATGGCACAAATTCGTGCTCTTTCATTTGCGTGCAAGGGTGCCAAATATGTGCTAAATCAAGTTTTACTAATTCTTCTTGCATTTATAACTCCTTTATAAATTTTAATTAAAATTATTATAAAGGATAAAAATGCAAAACTTATTAAATGAATTAAAAAAAGAAAATAATTTTAGAGAACTAAAAAGATTTAAAAATGATGGTAAATTTGTGATTTTCAATGATAAAAGACTGCTTAATTTTGCTAGTAATGATTATTTAGGAATTGCAAGTAGCGGTGAGCTTGAACGAGAATTTTTAAACACTTACAAAAATCAAAGCCTAAGTTCAAGTGCTAGTAGAAGTCTTGGTGGCGGTGGAGATGAATACTTTTTGTTTGAAGAATACTTATCGTCTTTATATAAAAATGAAGCGCTTTTATTTAGCAGTGGGTTTTTGCTAAATTATAGTTGTTTAAGTGCTTTAGCTACTTTAAAAAATACGCTTTTTTTAGCTGATAAAAAAGTTCATGCAAGTATCATTGATGGCATAAAGCATTCTAATTTTAAACGCTTTAAACACAATGATATAAATGATTTAGAAAAATTATTGCAAACGAATTTAAATTATGAAAAAATTATAATAATTTGCGAGAGTTTATATAGTATGGATGCAGATTTTGCACCACTTGATAAGCTTTTAGAGCTTAAGAAAAAATATAAAAACATTATGCTTTATGTTGATGAAGCACATAGTATTGGTTCACTCGGCATTAATGGGCTTGGACTTGGACACTTAAAAGACATTGATTTTTTAGTTCTTACATTTGGTAAAAGCATTGCTAGTATGGGTGCTGCGATGATTTGCTCAAAAGAAGCAAAAGATTTTTTTATAAACAAGGCTAGGGGGTTAATTTATTCAACCGCTTTACCACCTATTAATGTAGCTTATTCGCATTTTGTGTTTTCAAAATTGGCTAATTTTGATAAATTAAGAGAGCATTTACAAAATCTTAGCTCATATTTAAATGAATTGCTAAAAGATAAAATAAAGGGTGTTAGTTATATAAAAATGATAGTTTTAGGAGATAATGAAAAAGCTAATTTTTACTCGGCAAAACTTATGCAAAAAGGCTTTTATGCTCCAAGTATAAAAACTCCAACCGTGGCTATTAAAGATACAGGAATAAGACTATCAATAAATGCTAGTATGGATTTTAGCGATTTAGATAATTTTGCTAAGGCTTTTTATGAAATTTGAGTTTTTACATAAAAATAATTCTAGTGATTTGGTGCTATTTTTCGGTGGTTTTGGCTTTTTACCGAGTGCTTATAATTTAGCTTCTAAAAATGATGTTTTAATGGTTTATGATTATTTGGAATTTGATTTAGGATTTTTAGAGATTTGTAAAACTTATAAAAGCATTAAACTAATCGCTTTTTCAATGGGTGTTATGGTGTCTTGCAAGTGTGATTTAAGTTCGCTTAATATCGTGCAAAAAATAGCGATAAATGGCACTATAAAAGGTATTGATGATGAGTTTGGAATTAGCGAAAAGCTTTTTAAAATTACGGCTAAAAGATTTGATAAAGAAAGCTTTTTAAATAATTGTGGCGGGATAAATAAGGCATTTAATCAAAATCCTAAAGATGAGCTTTTAAGTATTATAGAAATTTCTAAAAAGCCTTGTATTTGGCAAGATTATGATTTGGCATACTCATCAAATGATGATAAAATTTTCCCACAAAATGCACTTTTAAAAAGCTTTAAAAATATTAATAAAATTAATGCTTCTCATTTTTGCTTTGATGAGTTTTTAAGCTGGGATGAAATATGAAAAGTTTTTTAAGAGCAAAAGATACTTATTTTAAAAATGCTATCGTGCAAAATGATATGAGAGAAGTTTTGCTTAACGAAATAAATGGGCGTTTTTGTAGGGTGCTTGAGCTTGGCTCAAATAGGGGTGAGTTTAGTAAAATGGTAGCTAAAAAGATAGAATTTAGTGAGTTTTATTGCGTGGATATTAATGATTTTAGCTGTGATTATGGCAAGGAATTTATTTTCGTAAAGCATGATTTAAGAGATTTTGAAAATTCGTTTTTAGCTAAAATGGATTTTGATTTAGTTATTTCAAATGCGTGTTTTCAGTGGCTTGATTTAGCAAAATTAATAAATGAAATTTCTAAATCAAATTCTAAGCTAATTTTTAGCACTTTTGGAGTGAATAATCTTTGGCAAATTAAAGAACATTTTGGCGTAGGGCTTGAGTATTTAAGTATTGATGAAATAGAGCGGATTTTAAAGCCGTATTATAAAAATATAAAGATTTTTGAGAAAGATTATGAGCTAAATTTTAGCTCAAGTATTGAGCTTTTTAGGCATTTAAAACTTAGTGGAGTAAATGCCTTTAGCGGGGTATTTTTAGGTAAAAATGATTTAAAAATCTTTAATGATAAATATCACAATACCTTAAACTACCACGCTATTTTCGTTAGTGCTAATAATTAAAAAAATAATGTAGAATTAAATAAAAATATCAAGAAAGAAGAATATGAGTAGAAAAATAATATCTTTATTTTCAGGTGCCGGTGGTCTTGATTTGGGGTTTTTAAAAGCTGGATTTGAGATACTTGTAGCTAATGAATATGATAAAAGTATATGGGAAACCTATGAAAAAAATCATAAAGCAAAGCTTATAAAAAAGGATATTAAAGATGTAAAAATTGATGAACTTCCAAGATGTGATGGTATTATCGGTGGACCTCCGTGCCAATCTTGGAGTGAAGCAGGAACATTGAAGGGTATTGATGATCCTAGAGGACAGCTTTTTTATGAATATATTAGAATTTTAAAAGCCTTAAAGCCTAAATTTTTTTTAGCTGAAAATGTAAAAGGTATGATGTCAAAAAGACATAGTGAAGCTGTGAAAAATATAATTTATGAGTTTGAAAATGCCGGTTATGATGTATTTGTAAATGTTGTAAATGCAAGTGATTATGGAGTAGCTCAAGATAGGTTAAGGGTTTTTTACGTAGGTTTTAGGAAAGATTTGAATTTAAGATTTATTACACCATTACCGTATAAAAACAAAATAACTTTTAAAGATGTAATATATGATTTAAAAGATAGTGCAATACCTGCTTTAGATAACAATAAATCGAATAGTGATAAATGTAAAATACCGAATCATGAATATTTTATAGGTTCTTATTCTAGTATTTTTATGAGTAGAAATAGGGTTCGAACTTGGAACGAGCCAGCATTTACCGTTCAAGCTTCTGGAAGACAAGCTCAATTACACCCACAAGCTCCAAAAATGCCAAAAGTGGATAAAAATAAACATATCTTCAAAGAAGGTTTTGAGAGTTTATATAGAAGACTTAGCGTTAGAGAGTGTGCTAGAGTTCAAGGTTTTGATGATAATTTTAAATTTTATTACGATAAACTTGAAGATGGTTATAAAATGATAGGTAATGCTGTTCCGATTAATTTAGCTTATGAAATGGCAAAAGCTATCAATAATTTGCTAAAAGGAGTTTAATGAGTAATAAAAGTAATAATCAAGGAAGAGCTTATGAATTTGCTTATTTAATTAATTTAGAGTATGAAATAGGCAAACATAGAAAAGTAAAAGTGATTGAAAATAGCAGTTACAAGGCAGCTAAAAAAGCTTGGGATAGTTTAAATGATATTGAGAAAGATATGTATGAAATTAGCGCCTTAGCTGGAATAGGCAAAATTTTTGAACTAGAACCATTGATTTTAGAAAATAGTAATGATGAGGTGGAGCTTTCAATTCAATCAGATGATAAAGGTAAGGATGCTGATGTAAGAGATGTTTTAATAAAAAGAAATGATATTAGTTGGGAAATTGGACTGAGTATTAAGCATAATCATTTTGCTGTAAAACATTCAAGATTATCAAAAAAATTAGATTTTGGTCAAAAATGGTACGGGTTTAAATGTTCTGATAATTACTGGAATGAGATTAAACCAATTTTTGATTTTTTAGATAATAGCAAAGGCTTAAAATGGAGCGAATTGCATAATAAAGATGATGTATATATTTCATTATTAAATGCTTTTAGAAACGAGATATTACAACAATACGCTTTAAATCAAGGAAAAGTTGCAAAATCTATGGTGGAATATTTATTAGGAGAATTTGACTTTTATAAATTAATAAGTATTGATAAGAAACAAACAACTCAAATACAAGCTTATAATATGCACGGAGATTTAGGCAAGAAAAGTCAAGTTGAAGTTCCTTTGGTATGTTTGCCAAATCAAATCATTTATTTAGATTTCAAAAAAGATAGTAAAAACACACTAGAGCTTTATTTAAATAATGGGTGGCAATTTTCATTTAGAATTCATAATGCTTCTACTATGGTTGAAAGTAGTTTAAAGTTTGATGTTCAAATTATAGGAATGCCAGTTAGTGTTCTTACAATAAATTGTATTTGGCTTTAATACCCCATTAATGGGGTATTTTTACAACTTTTAGCTATTTCATAGCCACTTTTTAAGATTAGTTCTACATTCTTTATATTTTCTTCGCCTTTTGTGGTTAGATAATCTTCTAACACGATTTCAAATATAGCTTTACTAACCTTTGATTTAGATATTTTGTTAATTTTATTATAATGGTATTATTTAAAATATATAAATATTTATTTTAAGTTGAGCTTTTTAGGCATTTAAAACTTAGTGGAGTAAATGCCTTTAGCGGGGTATTTTTAGGTAAAAATGATTTAAAAATCTTTAATGATAAATATCACAATACCTTAAACTACCACGCCATTTTCGTTAGTGCTAGCAAATGATTTACTCAAGTTCTAAATTCATTTAGTTTTGAGTTTAATTTTTCTGTAATATTGCTAAGATGATTTGCTGCCCCTGCTATTTCTTCTACGCTTCTTGCGTTTTCGTGAGTTATTTTATTGATATTATTAACTCCTGATAATATATCATCCATAACCTTGCTAGTGATTATATAATCATCTACGGTTTGATTTGAAATTCCTATTACATTATTCATAGCTTCATTCATATCGTTCATAGTTTTTTGAGTATTATCAGCTAATTTTGTCAGTTCCCCAATGCTTTTTGCATTTAGGCTCATTTGACCACTTGCATCTTCTATACCTTGCGTTATAACACTTATTGTTGCGTTTATTTCTACTAATGAATGCTGGGTTCTTTCTGCTAATTTTCTTACTTCATCAGCTACTACGGCAAATCCACGCCCATGCTCTCCTGCTCTTGCTGCTTCAATTGCAGCGTTTAGTGCAAGTAGATTAGTCTGGTCTGCTACATCATTTATCATTTCTAAAATAGATTTAACATTATCAGCATCTTGACTAAGTCTTACTATCTTATCTGATACTTCAGCTTCTAAATTCGCACTTTGCATAATTTTTGTATTTAATTCTGAAATAGATTTATTTACATCATTTATATATTTTAGAGCATTTACTAATTGGTTTTTGCCATCTTCTGCAGCTTTAACTCCGATTGCTAGAGTAGAGTTTGCACTATCTCCTTTATTAGCTACATCTCTTACTATCACAGAGCTTTGCTCAACACTTTGACCTGTATTTAAAGAACTTTGAGAAAGCTCATTTGCTACACTAGCATTTTCACTACTTATATTTTTAGCATCTACGATTAATAATCTAACTTTTTCTATAAAATCATTAATAGCTTTACTTGTTGCTGCTATTTCATCTTTACCATTTATAGGAAGTTTTTGAGTTAAATCTCCATCTCCACTACTTAATTCAGTAGCTCTACTTGTAAGATAATTAAGTGGTTTAGAGATTTGAAATAATACAAAAAATATCAATATCGCAAGTATTATTATCCCAATAATCACTGCGTATGTTATGAATTTGATTCCAAATTCATTTATGTGAGAGTTCATATCGTCGTTGATTTTTTGTATTTCTTTCATTCCTTCATCTAAATCCACGGTGCAAGCATAGATAATTCCCATGCCTATATCTTTTTGAGCGTATATTAATACATTTCTTTCTTTGTTAATCATAGAATCAAAAAACTTAGTTTTAACATATCCACCATCTGGGTTTGCTGATGATTTGATTAAATCTTGAATAAAGTATTTTCCATAAATATCTTTGTCATTTATATGATTTTTACCAATTCTTGCTTGAACATAATGAACTAGGTAGGTTCCATCTTCATCCATTGCGAAAAAATTCACTAATTTATTATGTAAATCCATATTGCTTAAGTATTTTATGGTGTTATTGTATGATACTTCTTTACTAATGCCTTTACTTTTTAAATCTAAATATAACTGGTCTGTCATATGATTTACACTATATACAACGCTTTGAGCAGTTTTTAAAGCATCGTCTAAGACTAATTTTTCAATAGATACATCAGTATCATCACTAATTGATTTCATCGCACTATTTGATAAATAAATCATACTAGAGCATAAAATCACTAAAGACACAGCAATTATAATTGCTAATTTTTGAGATATTTTCATTCTCATTCTCCTATTGATAATAATTTCTAAATTAAGCTCCGTATATTAGCATAAAATTTACTTTTTATTCTTAAGCCTTTAAATATCTATCTAACAATGCTTTAATATGTGTCAATGGGGGGGGGGGTATCTTAAGTTGTAACAAATAAAATAAATATTAATTTAATAGTATTTTGAATTTTTTAAAAAAAATATAAAAATTTTTATATAAATTATTTATGGAATTTGGATTTAAAATTCAAATTCCATAAAATTTTTTAGCAACTCTTAGCTACTTCATAGCCACTTTTTAAGATGAGTTCTACATCTTTATGTTTTTCTTCGCCTTTTGTAGTCAGATAATCTCCTAGCACGATAGCGTTTATCCCTGCTTCAAACATAGCTTTAAAATCATCTTTAAATGCAAATTCTCTACCACCTGCAGCCATTAGTCTTGTATTTGGTAGTTTTTCTTTTGCAAGTTTTATTATATTAATAGCTTCTTCTTTGGTGATTTCTTTAGCTTTTATTTTTAAAGCTTCATTTTTTATATAAAAATTAATTGGACTTGTGTGCGGCTTTAAAGTCGCAAGAGCGTCAAGTAATTCAGCTCTTTGCTCATCGCTTTCGCCTAAGCCAAAAATCCCACCACAGCAAATGCCAAGCCCAGCATTTATAGCGTTTTGATTAGTTTCATATCTTTCTTCATAAGTATGAGTTGTGCAGATATTTTTAAAATTGCTTTTGGCGCTCTCTAGGTTGTGATTATAACTATCTATTCCATGCTCTTTTAAAAATACTAAATCCTTATAACTAGCTCTTCCATTGCAGCCAATTAGGTGTAAATGCAAGCCACTTTCTTTAATAGCACTTGCAGCTCTTGCAATAAAATCTAGCTTTTTACTATCAATTCCACGACCAGAAGTAACAAGGCAAAATCCTAAAGCACCAGCTTCACTAGCTATTTTTGCTTCGTTTAAAATAGTATTAATATCCTTATAATCATATACATTAATATTTGTATTATAATGCTTACTTTGGGTGCAATACGCACAATCTTCGCTACAATTTCCACTTTTTACATTGCAAATTGAACATAAAAATATTTCTTTCATTTTATATCCTTTACTTGTTAAAATACAATTTATTCTAACTAAAAAGGATAAAAAATGTATATATGTGGAATTCATACTGATGCTGGTAAAACTCATTTATGTGTTGCTTTGTGTAAAGCTTTTAATTATTCTTATTTTAAAATAGTTCAAGCAGGTTGTAATAAAGATAGCGATATTTTAAAGCGTTTTGTAAAGAATGTAAAAATTCATAAAGAAGGGATATTTTTAAATACTCCTGCATCACCACACATAGCAAAAAAGCTTGATAATATTGAATATTCTATAAATGATTTAATCTTGCCTAATGATGATAAAATGATTATTGAATTAGCTGGGGGTCTTTTTTGTCCTATTGATGATAATTTAACTATGATTGATTTTATGAAAAAACATAAGCGTAAAGTAATTTTAGCTGCTAGGAATTATTTAGGTATGATAAATCATACGATTTTAAGCATAAAAGCATTGCAAGATAATGGTTTTGATATTGTTTGTGTTGTGATGATTGGCGAGATTGATACTAGACTTGATGAGTTTATTTATAATTATACGGGTGTAAATATAGCTCATTTAGAGTATTTTGATGAGTTTAACATAGATGAAAAGATACAAGAATTTAAAAATGAAATTGAAAAATATTTAAGGAGTTAGTTTTGGAAATAATTTATGTGATTTTGGCTATTTTGTTTTTAGTAATTATTATGGTTATTTTTACTTATAATTCTTTAATAGCAAGAAGAAATGATGTAAAAAATACTTATTCAAGTATTGATGTTGAACTTCAACAAAGATATGATTTAATACCTAATTTAATAGCTTCTATAAAAGCTTATTTTGAATACGAAAAAGATACTTTAGAAAATATTGTAAAACTTAGAGAAAATGCTATGTATTCAAATAATACTAAAGAAAAATTTGCTTTAAATAACGAACTAAGCAAAGCTTTAGGGAATTTAAATATAAAACTTGAAAATTACCCTGATTTAAAGGCAAACTCAAGTGTTAATAATCTTTTGAATGCTTTAAAAGATTGTGAAGAGCAAATTAGTGCTGCTAGAAGAGCTTATAATTCAGCAGTTACAAGTTATAACAATTATTGCGAGAGTTTTCCAAATAATTTAATAGCTAATGCTTTTAATTTTATAAAAGCTGATTTTTATGAAGTAAAAGATGAAATTAAAAGCAATCCTAATGTAAAAGATTTATTTAAATGATTAAAACATTAAAACTTATTTTTATAGTTTTAGTTGTTTTTGCATTTTATAAATTATGTTTAGCAATAGATGATTATTATATTAGTAAGGATATGAATTTAATTCATTTTAGTCATTTTTTATATTTAATGGTATCTTTAATATTACTTGCTTTATTAATTTATACTCTTAATCTTTTTTTATATGTATTGCCGTTTTTTTATAAACATAATTTCGTTTTGATTGAAGATAAGGAAAAATATAAAGATACATTAATAGCTTCTGATAGGGCATATATTTTTAATGCTTATAGAAAAAATGGTTTAGATATTTTGTTTTGTTCTTTTTTAAAAGTTGATAGTATAGGTATGTTTGATGTTAAGATTAAGTATTTAAGCATTGATTTTTTTGGAACTTATATAAGGGTTAAGAAGAAAATTCATAATAATTTTGGTATTTTTGCTAATAGGAGATTGTTATTTTTATATTTTAATAATGGAATTTTATTTAATCAAAAGATTAGTTATTTGAGTGATAATGTAGAATTTAATAAAAAATTTATTTTATATCCTAGCGATATGGTTAAGGATTTTAAATTTTTAAATCCTAAAAAATTAAGAAATATCGTAACAGCTGCAAAATATATAAATCATAGATTTAGTGTGATTTATGGCGATGAATATTTAGAAATTTATATTCATAATTTTTTATTTTCTTCTAATATTGAGAATGAATTTAAAAGTGTTTTAAGAATTATAAAAGAATTTAATGAGGCAAAATGATAGAGTTTTTAAAAGTTTTTAGAATAATTTGTATTGTGTGTTTGGCAATATATTTAATTTGGGGTATTGCTAGGCAATTTCAAAATATTTATATAATGTTTATTTTGATAGTATTTATTATAATTTTATCATTTTTTATTAGCTATATTCAGTATAAAAATATAATCAAACCATTTTTTATTAGCAATAATTTTAATGAAATATCAAATATAAGCGATATTAAAAAAGGCATAATTAATAGTGAAAGTGTAAATATAGAATTTGCTTATAATAAAGATGATTTAGATATTTTAAAGGTTAATATTAAAAATACTTATTACACACAAAAAGATAAAAAAAGAGAAAAAGATATTTTTAAAGGAATTTATATTCGTAAAAAAAATATAAAAATGAAAGATTTTATAATAGTTAGTAATAGCGATATTAAGGATATTTTAGGAGTTAAAGAGCCTTTAATTTTACTTGATAATGTAGATTTTAATAAATATTTTAAATTATATTCTAATAATAATTTAGAAGTTTTTAAATTCTTAAATCCTAAGAAATTAGATATTATTAGTAATAATGCAAAACTTATTAATCACAAAATAAGTCTTTTTTATAAAGATAATTATTTGCATATTTATATTCATAATTTTTCTTTTAGTGAAAATATTGAAAAAGAATTTAAAAGCATAATAAATATTGTTAATGAGTTTTAAAAAATGTGAGAATTTGAAACACGAAATTAAAAGTATATGCTATTATAAGTTATAATTTTATTTTTGTTATATTTATAACATTAAAATTGTCAGAATTTTATATCAGGAGAGAAAATGAAAAGAGAAGAAATAAAAGAATTAATAGATATGTTTGCTCAAGCAAATATAGGCAAAATCAAAATCAAAGAAGGCGATTTTGAAATTAGCTTAGAAAAGCAAGGAACGGTTGTTGAATGCGCACCAATTCCTGCAGTAATGCCACAAAGTGCCCCAGCACCAATTAATGTAAATGTAGTAAATGAAGCACAACCTGCTAAAAACACTCATCCAGCAATTACAAGCCCAATGGTAGGAACATTTTATCAAGCACCAAGTCCAGGGGCGGCTAGTTTCGTAAAAGTTGGTCAAACAGTGAGAAAAGGCGATACAATTTGCATTATTGAAGCTATGAAAATTATGAATGAAATTGAAGCTGAATTTGATTGCAAAATCGTAAGCGCTTTAGTAGAAGATGGACAACCTGTGGAGTATGGAACAGAATTATTTGCAGTTGAAAAACTATAAGTAGGTTGCAATGAGAGAGATTAAAAAGATTTTAATTGCTAATCGTGGAGAAATAGCTCTAAGAGCTATTAGAACGATTAAAGAAATGGGTAAAGAAGCTATTTGTATATATTCTAGTGCTGATAAAGACGCTTTATATTTAAAATATTGTGATGCTAGTATTTGCGTTGGTGGTCCAAAATCAAGCGAGAGTTATTTAAATATCCCATCAATTATTAGTGCTGCTGAATTATGCGGTGCTGATGCGATTTTTCCTGGATATGGCTTTTTGAGTGAAAATCAAAATTTCGTAGAAATTTGTGAGCGTCATAATATTAAATTCATAGGTCCTAGTGTAGAAGCTATGAATACTATGAGCGATAAAAGTAAAGCTAAACAAGTTATGAAAAGAGCAGGTGTTCCAGTAATCCCAGGTAGTGATGGGGCTATTAGTGGAGTAGAAGTTGCAAAAGAATTAGCTGAAGAAATGGGCTATCCTGTTATTTTAAAAGCTGCTGCAGGTGGTGGTGGTCGTGGTATGCGTGTGGTTGAAAAGGCTGCTGATTTAGAAAAAGCATATTGGTCTGCTGAAAGCGAAGCTACAAGTGCATTTGGTGATGGTAGAATGTATATTGAAAAATACATTAAAAATCCACGCCATATTGAAGTGCAAATCATAGGAGATAGTTTTGGAAATGTTATTCATATAGGTGAGCGTGATTGTTCTATGCAAAGAAGACATCAAAAGCTAATAGAAGAAAGTCCAGCTAGAATTTTAGAGCCAGCTACTAGAGAAAAATTATTAGAAACTGCTATAAGAGCAGCTAAAGCTATTGGATATGAAGGTGCAGGGACATTTGAGTTTTTATTAGATGATTATCAAAACTTTTATTTTATTGAAATGAATACAAGATTACAGGTTGAGCATTGCGTAAGTGAAATGTGTAGTGGAGAAGACATTATTCGTCATATGATAAATGTAGCTGAAGGAAAAGCTCTACCTAAACAAGAAGAGATAAATTTTAAAGGTCATTCAATTGAGTGCAGAATTACTGCAGAAGACCCTAAAACATTTACACCTTGTCCTGGGACAATTAGTAGATATACAGCTCCTGCAGGTGCAAATGTGAGAATGGAAAGCCATGTTTATCAAGGATACAGCGTTCCTCCGTTTTATGATAGTATGATAGGTAAGCTTGTTGTGTGGGCTCCTACAAGAGAGATGGCAATTCATAAGATGAAATGTGCTTTACAAGAATTAATAGTAAGTGGTATTAAAACTACAAAAGATTTTCATATTTCTATGATGGAAAATCCTGATTTTATAAACAATAAATTTGATACAAACTATTTATCAAGAAGATAATTCCTAAATGAAATTCTTTAAGAATTTCATTTAGTCCTAAGTAATGCTATGAAAGAAATTAATTTTTATAAATTATCTTTAAATATTTATTTAGAAATGCTACTTCGTTTTAGCTCTATTGTCATAAATACTATTATGATTAGTAGATACAATGTATTTTTAATAGGAGCTATGAGTAGTGCAAATCAGATTTTTATAATAGCTACAACTATATTTTCATTCCTTTCAATTGGTTCAAGTGTATTAATATCTCAAGCTTTAGGCGCTAATAACAAAAACTTAGCAATAAGGTCAGCTCATATTAGTATATCTTTTAATATGGTTTTAGGTATTTTGATATTTTTTATAATTAATTTTTTTGATGGCAATATGCTTAGGTTGTTAAATGTTCCTAATGATATATTTGATTATTCATTAATATATTTACAAACTATAGCTTATGTAATATTGTTAGATTGCTTAAATATAGCTTTATCATCTGTAATTAGAACTTATGCTAAGGCTAAGGAATTAATGATTGTATCGCTTATTATGAATGCAGTTAATATTGTTTTTAATGCTATATTTTTATATAAATATGATTTAGGCTTATTTGGAGTGGGAATTTCAAGTGTAATTTCTAGGATAGTAAGCCTTGCAATGCTAATTTATATATATTTTAAGATTGCAAAACTTAAGATTTATTTTGAGCTATTTTTTAAAATTAATAAAAAAATATTAAAAAATATTTTGACAATAGGTGGCTTTAGTGCAGGAGAAAATCTACTATGGTCAGCACAATATATGGTTATTTTCGCTTTTGTTGGATTATTAGGAAAAGATGCTTTAAGTATTCAAAGTATATTTTTTCAAATTTCAATGTTTATATTTACTACTAGCTCTGCATTAAGTGTGGCTAATGAGATAATCATCGGTAGGCTAGTTGGTGCAAAAGAATTTGAAAAAGCGTATAAACAAAGTTTTAAAGTATTAAAAATTGCAATAATTTGTAGTTTAGCATATGCTAGTTTTGTTTTTTTAATTCAAGATTATATATTTAAAGTACTTAGTTTAAGCAATGAATTAATAAATATTATAAAACCGCTTTTTATAATAAGTTTTTTCTTAGAAAGTTCAAGAGCTTTAAATATAGTAATGGTTAATTCTTTAAGGGCTAGTGGGGATGCTGCTTTTCCTTTTTATGCTGGGATTGTTTTTATGTGGGGAGTTAGCGTTCCTTTAGCTTATATTTTAGGGATACATTTACATTTTGCTATGGTTGGAATATGGAGTGCTTTTGTAGTTGATGAACTTTTAAGAGGACTTGCTAATACATATCGTTGGAAAAGTAAAAAATGGCAAAGCAAATCAGCTGTATAAATATCTTTTAAAAGATATTTATATTTTATGATTTAGTGTTGTTGTGCTTTTAAATTCTTGTTTGTATCCGTTAGTTTCTATGCTATCTTTTAACATTTCTTCAAGTAAAGAATCATAAAATTCTTTAACACTTAGCACATATTTTGCATATTCTTTGTTTTTTGCTAATAAGTAATTTAAATTAAATTTTAATTGTTGTAATAAATCGCTTGATTTTTCACTTAATAAATCTGATAAATTACCATTATTTTTAGTAGCTAATTCAAGTAAGGCATTATCTAAAGCTTGTTTTTCTTTTAAAAAAGCATTAAGCGCTTCTACTTTTTCCTTATTTTGAGTATCAAGTCTGTCTTTTCTAGCTTCTTTAATATCACTTATTCCTTGTTCTGTTATGCTAATAATTTTTAATAAAAGATTATTAGCAGTAGCTAGTCTTTTTTCTATCATTAGCATAACTCATTTGCAATTGCATTTGCGGTAGATTTTAAATCAATTTTATAAGTTCCATTTGCAATTTGCTCAGCTATAGCAGCTGCTTTTGGGCTCAAAGAACTTTTGGTTTCTTTAACTTCAGTTTTATCAACATTTTCACTTTTTGTAGCTTTTGGCTTCATAATATCTTGGCTTGAATATACCATAGATGAACTAAGTGAGTTTAACATTTTTCAACCTTTTTATAATATTTGCATACTATATCGGAATTAGTTTAAAAAACTTTATAGCCTTTCTTTTAAAAAATTAAATAGCATTTCAGAAAATCCAAGCCCACCACTTAAAGCCTTACTCATAGCATCATTATACATTGAGCCATAAATATCATCTCCAGCGTCTTTTCCAAATAGTGGATTTTCTAATTTAAGACTAATATCAAGGACACTTTTTATCATAAATGCTTCAAAAGCATCTGTTTGTTCTTTTAACAATTTTTCATCTACTTTTGCAGTATTTGGCTGGTTTATTAAATTAGAATTTAAAATTTCATGAGATTTTTTATTTTCTATTTTATTAATTTCTTTTTCTAATAAATTAGAAAAATTATTTTTACTATCTTCGCTTAATTTTATTAAGGTATTTGTATTTGGTAGAGTATTTTTATATGTATTTTCATAAATTTTTGATATATCCATTATAAAATCTCCAATTCAGCATTAATTGCCCCAGCTTGTTTTAAATTTTTAATAATCGTTATTACATCAGCAGGGCTTGCACCTAGTTTATTTAAGGCTCTAGTGATATTTGCTAAAGTTATTTTATCATTAGTAATTCTTAAAATATTTGAGCTAGTATCAATTACACTACCATCTTTTAAATCAACTTCATTGTCTTTTAGTTCATAAGGTCTTTTAGGTTCAATTTTAATTGTTATATTTCCATGAGATATTAAAACAGGACTAACTTCTACATCAATTCCACTTATTATTGTTCCTGTTTTTTCATTTATTATGATTTTACTATTTGCGTTTATTTCTCCAGCATCTAGCGATAATACTTTTGCTATAAAATCAACTGCACTTTCTTCTTCTGGTCTTTCTATTATTATTGTTTTACCATCTGTAGCTTTTGCTATATCTAAATCATAAGCTTTATTTATTGCGTTTTTTATTTTACTAGCTAGTGCAAAATCATTTTGCTTTAGACTTAGAGTAATTCTTTCTTGATTGTTAAAATCAAAATTAACTTCTCTTTCTATACTAGCTCCATTTGTTATTTTTGCATTTGTCATACTAGCACCTTTGCCGCTACTATCTATACTAAGCGCTCCTTGAGCTAATGCGTAAATATTTCCATCAACACCTTTTAAAGCACTTAATAAAAGTGTTCCACCTTTTAAACTTTTAGCATCGCCTAATGAAGCTACATTTACATCAATTTTATCCCCACTTTTTGCAAAGGCAGGTAATTTTGCACTAATCATAACTGCTGCGGTATTTTTACTTTTAATATCATCAGGGCTTATTTTGATATTCATAGAGCCTAGCATATTTGCAATTGATTGAATAGTAAATTCGCTACTAGAACCATCTCCACTACCATTTAGACCAACAACCAAACCATATCCGATTAATTCATTATCCCTAACTCCAACAATATTTGCTATATCTTTTATCTGTGAAGCCATTAAGGAATTTAATATAAATATCAAAAATATCATAAATCTCATTATTTTTCCTTATTTTAAATATGTTTAAATTAAGCAAATCATATTCCATATTTTTTACAAAAACATTAACCAAATACTAAATTAGCTTTTGTAAAATCAGCAGATTACTTTCAAATTTTAAGGATAATAAATGCACAATTTATTTTTATTTAGTGATTTTATAGCTGATGACAATAAAGCGATTACTTATTTAATTCATTTCGTTTTAGTTATTGCAATTATTTTAGTTTTAGCAAAATTAGCAACTTCTAAAATGCAATTAGTTCCAAAAGGTATTCAAAATATTATGGAAATGTTTTTAGATGGTGTTTTATCTATGGGTAAAGATACTTTAGGCTCAAAGGAAGCAGCTTTAAAATATGTTCCTTTAATCGCTACTCTTGGATTAGTTGTTTTTGTAAGCAATATAATAGGTATAATTCCTGGATTTGAAGCTCCTAGTGCTAGTTTAAATTTAACACTTCCTTTAGCAATAATTGTTTTTATATACTATCATTACGAAGGCATAAAAACTCAAGGATTTTTTAAGTATTTCAAGCATTTTTTTGGTCCTGTTAAAGTGATTGCTCCACTTATGTTTGTTGTTGAAGTGATATCACATTTTTCTCGTATAGTTTCTTTATCTTTCCGTCTTTTTGGAAATATTAAAGGAGATGATTTATTTTTAGGTGTTATTTTGGCTTTAGTTCCAATCGTAGCTCCGCTTCCACCATATTTTCTTTTAACATTTATGGCATTTTTACAATCGTTTGTATTTATGATTTTAACTTATGTATATATAGCTAGTGCTATTGCAATTGATGAGGAGCATTAATGGAATTTGAAGTAGTTATTGGTTTAGAAGTTCATACTCAGCTTAATACAAAAACTAAGATTTTTTGTTCTTGTGCGACAAGTTTTGGTGAAGTTGCTAATACTAATGTTTGCCCTGTGTGTTTGGCATTGCCTGGAGCTTTACCTGTATTAAATAAAGAAGCTTTACAAAAGGCTATATATTTTGGTAAAGCAATTAACGCAAAAATTAATGAAGTAAGTATTTTTAATAGAAAAAACTATTTTTATCCTGATTTACCTAAAGCTTATCAAATATCACAATTTGATGTGGCAATAGTTGAAGGTGGAAAATTAGAAATTGAAGGTGATTTTGGTAAAAAAATAGTAGGAATTACTAGAGCTCACCTTGAAGAAGATGCAGGTAAAAATATTCACGAAAATGATAATTCTTTAGTAGATTTAAATCGTGCAGGAACTCCACTACTTGAGATTGTAAGTGAGCCAGATATTAGAAGTGCTGATGAAGCTGTAGCTTATCTTAAAAAACTTCATTCTATTATAAGATTTTTAGATATTAGTGATGCTAATATGCAAGAAGGCTCTTTTAGATGTGATGTTAATATATCTATTAGACCTAAAGGCGATAATAAATTTTATACAAGAGTAGAAATTAAGAATTTAAATAGTTTTAAATTTATTCAAAAAGCAATAGAGTATGAGAAAGAACGCCAAATAGCTGCTTGGATGGATGGTAAGTATGATAGTGAAGTAGTTCAAGAAACAAGATTATTTGATACTACAAGACTTGTTACAAAGCCTATGAGAAGCAAAGAAGAAGCTGCTGAATATAGATATTTTGCAGACCCTGATTTATTACCTGTATTTGCTAGTGCTGATATGATTAATGTTGCAATTCCTGAACTTGCAGATGAGAAAATATCTCGTTATGTTAGCGAGTATGGGCTAAAAGAAGATGATGCTAAGGTTTTAGTAAGCTCACTAGAAATGGCTATGTTTTTTGAATATTTAATAAAATCAGGTTGTTCTCCAAAACTTAGTACAACTTGGTTAAGTGTAGAATTAATGGGTTTATTAAAAGGTGAATTAAATATAACAAATTCTCCTGTAGGAAAAGAAAAATTAGCAGATTTGATAAAAGCTATTGAAAATAGTGAAATATCAAATAAAGCAGGCAAAGATGTTTTAGCTTATTTGTTTGAAAACGATATAAGTGTAAGTGATGCTATTGATAAACTAGGATTAAAACAAGTTAGTGATGATGGTGCTATTAATGCAATAATAGATGAAATATTATCTAAGAATGCAGATAAAGTAGTTGAATATAAGTCGGGTAAAGATAAATTGTTTGGATTTTTTGTAGGGCAGACTATGAAAGAAGGCAAAGGAGCTTTTAATCCAAATAAAGTAAATGAGCTTTTAAAGGCTAAGCTTGGATGATTAGCGTAATTGGTTCTGGTAAGTGGGGTAGTGCAATAGCTCATGCTATCTCACTTAATAACAAAGTAAATATTTGTTCTTTTAGTAAAAAATCAGGTGAATATATTGATATAAACGAAGCTAAAAAAAGTAAATATTTAATATTTGCATTAAGTGCTCAAGGAACCTATGATTATCTTAGAGCTAACTTTAGTAATTTAAATGATAATTATGTATTAATCGCTTCAAAAGGTATTTATCAAGACTTGTTTTTACATGATGTATTTTCTAAGTTTTTTCCAATAGAAAATATTAGTGTTTTAACTGGCCCATCTTTTGCAGCAGAAGTTAGTAAAAATTTACCAACAGCACTTGTAATTAGTGGTGTTAATGATAAGTTAAATCAAGAATTTGCTAATTTTTTTCCTAGTTTTATAAAGACATACACCGATAATGATGTCGTTGGTGCTGAGATTTGTGGCGCATATAAAAATATTATTGCTATTGCTAGTGGAATTTGTGATGGATTAGAATTAGGTAATAATGCAAGAGCTGCTCTTATTTCTCGTGGTCTTATAGAAATTACTAGATTTGGTAAGTTTTTTGGTGCTAAAGATAATACTTTTCTAGGTTTAAGTGGGGCAGGTGATTTATTTTTAACTGCTAGTTCAACATTATCAAGAAATTACAGAGTGGGATTAATGCTTGCAAAGGGCTATAATCAAGATGAAATTAAGCAAGAATTAAATGAAGTTGCTGAAGGAATTGATACCACTAAATCAGTTTGTAAAATTGCAAAAACACATAATATATATTGTCCTATTGCTAATGAAATTTTATTAATTTTAAATGGCAAAAATGTAAAAACTAGCTTACAAGATTTATTAAAAAAATGAAAAAATTTTTAATTATATTGTTTATAAATATTGTATTGTATTCTCAAAATTTATCAAATATAAGCACCCAAAGACTAGCTGGTCAGATGATTATGATAGGTTTTAATGGAAAAGATATTAAAGAATACAATATAAGAAAATTAGGTCAAGAAGCTAGTCTTGGAAAAGTTGGTGGTATAGTTTTTAGGGCAAATAATTTCACAGATATTGAACAGGCAAAAAAATTAGTAAGTAGATTTAAAAATATAGCAATTGTAAATCCATTATTTTTAGGTATTGATTATAAAGATTTAGATAAAAATTATGATTTTTTATATTGTAAAGAACCTGATTTTATTAATCAGAATTTAAATATTAATGATGCTAGATTGAATTATCTAAAATCAGCTTTAAATTTAAAAGAATTAGGACTTAATTTAAATTTAACATTAGGGGTAAATACTAGTATAACTAATGATTTATTAGATAAACTTAGTATCTATGCTAGAGAATACTCTGATGCTTTTAGGCAAAGTAATATTTTAATAGCAGCTAAAACTTTTCCTGGAGATATGAATAATTCTTCAAGTTTTGTTAAAGATTATAGATTAAGTTTTTTAAAGCCATTTTATGATTTTACACAAACTAATAAAGTTGATATGATAATGGTTTCAAATAAAATTTATCCTATACTAGATAAAAAACCAGCAAATATGTCTAAGAAAATCATTAATATATTAAAAAATGATTTATCATTTAATGGGGTAATAGTAAGTGATGATATCTTAGGTGGTGATTTAGATGGCATAGATTTTAAAGATAGGATAATTGATAGTATAAATGCTGGAGTTGATATATTATATTTTGGATTATCTAGGATAAAGTATGGAGATACAGCAAGTTATGTTGTTGATATTATAAGTCAAGCAGTAGATGATGGCAAAATAAGTAGAAGTAGATTAGAAGAATCTTATATAAAAATTACTTCTTTAAAAGAGAGAATATGATAAAAAAATTATTAGATGAACAAAGTGGTATTAAAAATACAATTGATAATTTATATTCACACCCTGACCCATTGCAAGTAGTATATGATAATATTAATAGCAAAGATATAGAATTTATTGCTTTAATATGCGCTTTATTTGCGTATGGAAATGCTGGTGCTATAGTAAAATTTTTAAAAAAACTTGATTTTACTTTACTTAATAAAAGTGATGAAGAAATAAGGCAAATAAATCACAAATATAGATTTCAAAACGAAAGAGATGTAGCAGAGATTTTTATTAGTCTAAAAAGATTTAAAGAAAAATCAAGTATAAAAGATTTTAGTCATAAAATTTATAAAACAAGCAAAAATAATAAAATATTAGAAGTTATTCAAGCTTTAATTACTGAGATTTATTCATTGAATGATTATAGAAGTGATGGGTATGAATTCTTTTTTAGTAAAGTTAATAATACAAGTGCGTATAAAAGATATTGTATGTATTATCGTTGGATGGTAAGAAATGATAATTTAGATTTAGGTTTGTTTAGTGAAATTAGCCCTGCTGATTTACTAATGCCACTTGATACGCATACACATAAAATGGGGCTTATGTTAGGACTTATTAAAAGAAAACAAGCTGATCAAAAATGTATGCTAGAGCTTAGTAAGGCTTTAAAAAATTTTTGCAATGAAGACCCTTTAAAATATGATTTTGCTTTATATAGAATATCTCAGACTAATGATGAAAATTCTTTACAAGAATTAATTAAAAATGCCAGAAATTAGTATTATCCAAGAAATTGTAGTTTTAATATCGGCACTATTTGCTGGCTTTATTGATGCAATTTGCGGCGGTGGAGGGCTTATTATAATACCTATGCTAATTGCTTTTGGTTTAGGAGAACAATTAGCCATTAGCACTCACAAATTTCAAGCAATGTTTGCGATGTGTTGTTCGTTTTCAACCCTTTTTAAATATATAGAATTTAAAAAAGTATTTATAGGAATGATTTTTAGCATAATAGGTGGTATTTTAGGTGCTAGGGTTCTTTTAATAATTAATCCTGAACCATTAAAACCCATTATATTATTTACTCTTTTATTGATTTTTATATATTCTATTTTCAATTCAAAACTAGGTAGCATTAAAGCTAAGCAAATAATGAGTGAAAAATTATTCTATCCGTTTTTTGGCTTATTAATAGGATTTTATGATGGATTTTTAGGGCCTGCTACAGGTTCATTTTGGATATTTGCTAGCATTAGTTTAATAGGTCAAGATATTAAACAAGCAAGTATTAATGCTAAAGCTTTATGTATGGCAAGTGGTATGATTTCTCTTATAATATTTATGATAGATTTTAAGATTTATTATTCACTTGGTCTAAAAATGGCTATGTGTGGTATATTTGGAGCATTTTTAGGTGCTAAATTTGTTTTAAAATACAAAAGTGATTCTATCAAAAAAATATTTTTAGTTATTGTTTTTATAACTTTACTTAAACTAACTTATGAATATTATTTAAAATAATTTTTATTACAAATTATAAAATTTATTTATATAAAAGACTTTTTATAAACTTATTTAGTCTTGTATAATTTAACTAAAATTATTATATAATTTCTTTATGGAATTTAGTTTATTAGAATATTTTATAGGCTTTTTAGCTTCATTTATTGGTGGTTTTATTGATGCTGTTGTTGGTGGTGGCGGACTTGTTACATTGCCTGTGATTTTAGGACTTGGAGTGCCACCATCTTTAGCTATTGCAACGGGTAAATTGCAGGCTAGTATGGCTGCAGTTTCTGCTGTATTTAGTTTAAGAAAAGAAATAAAATTTAAAGAATTAAGACTTGGAATTTTAATAACAGCAATTTTTTCAATTCTTGGAAGTTATGTTTTGCTTTTAATATCTAATGAAGCTATTATGCCACTTATTTTAGTTATTTTAATATTAGTATTTATTTATACTATTTTTAAGCCAAATTTAGGGAATATAAACAAAAAAGCTATTTTAAGCACTACTTTATTTTTAATAATTTTTGGTGTTATTTTGGGATTTTATGATGGTTTTATAGGACCAGGAACTGGCTCATTTTGGATATTAGCATTTACTTCTTTATTAGGATTTAATCTAAAGCAAGCATCAATAAATACTAAATTATTAAACACTACAAGCAATGTTTGTTCTTTATGTTTCTTTTTGTGCTTTTATGATGTTTTAATTAAACTTGGTCTTATTATGGGAGTAGGTGGGATAATAGGTGCTTATTTGGGTGGTAAATGCCTTCTAAAAATTAATATAAATATAATTAGATGGGTTTTTATAATTATTGTTTTTTGCACTATTTGTAAATTAATATATTCAAATTTCTTTTAGCATTTTAAAATAGTTTTCAAATTCTTTACACTCATTTATTACTTTAAAACCATATCTTTCGTATATTTGTGAAGATTTGGTTATTAGTGTAATTTTTTTATAACCTTTATTTTTTGCTATATTAATTGCATATTCAAGCATTTCTTTTAATATCCCCATTTTTCTATAGCTAGGAATTATCGCTACACTATCTATATAAAATTCGTCTTTATCGCATTCTTTTATAATCTCATAATTTGAGTTTATATTTTTTAAATATTGCTTTAAAGCGTCATCATTATATTCTTTATCGCCATAAGCACAACAAATTGAAATAATTTGATTGTCTTTTTCATATACAAATAAATTATCAAGACAAAATCTAGTTTTTTCCTTGCCAAAAAATTCATAAAATTTTTCTATTTTTTTATGATAGTCTTTCTCGTTAAAAAAGTTTTCACTAAACTCAGCCATAGCTAAGTCTAAAATCTCGCAAGCCTTATAATCACTCATTCTAGCAGGTCTAATCATTAGTTATCCTTGTTTTTGTAAAATCTTAACCAAATTTTAATTATAAGAGGTGAATATGGGAAGAGCGTTTGAATACAGACGTGCAGCAAAAGAAGCTCGTTGGGATAAGATGAGTAAGATATTTCCAAAATTAGCAAAAGCTATTGAAGTTGCAGCAAAAGAAGGTGGAATTGACCCTGAAATGAACGCAAAACTTCGTTCAGCAATAGCAACAGCAAAAGCTCAAAATATGCCAAAAGATAATATTGACGCGGCATTAAAAAGAGCAGCAGGTAAAGATGGAAACGATATTAAAAGCCTTCATTATGAAGCTAAAGCTAATTACGGAGTGCAAATTATAGTTGAAGTTGCTACTGATAATACCAATAGAACCGCAGCTAATATAAAAGCTATTTTTAATAAAAACGGAGCTACTCCACTTGTAAATGGTAGTTTAGAATTTTTATTTTCAAGAAAAAGTGTTTTTGTATGTAAAAAACCTAATATGGATTTAGAAGAATTAGAATTAAGCCTAATTGATTTTGGCTTAGAAGAATTAGAAGATGAAGAAGAAAATGTAAGAATTATCGGAGCTTATGATAGCTTTAAAGAGCTTAGCACAGGAATTGATGAGCTTAAATTAGAGCTTGTTAGTGGAAGACTTGAATATGTTCCAAACAATCCAATAAGTCTTAGTGAAGAGCAAATCACTGAACTTGAAAAATTATTAGATAAGCTTGAAGAAGATGATGATGTTCAAGCAGTTTATACAAATATAGAATAAGGAAAAATTATGTTAAAAGTATATGACAATTTTGCAGATTTAGAAAATATTAATGAAGCTATTATTAAGACTAATAAAGGTGATATGAAATTAACTTTATTTAAAGATAGCCCGCAAGCTACTTTAAATTTCGTTCATTTAGCAAAAAATGGATTTTATAATGGTCTAAAATTTCATAGAGTAATTCCTAATTTCGTTATTCAAGGTGGTTGTCCTTTAGGCACAGGTACAGGTGGTCCTGGTTGGAATATTAAATGTGAATGTAAAAATCAAGAGCATAAGCATTTAAGAGGGACTTTATCTATGGCTCACGCTGGTCGTGATACTGGTGGCTCTCAATTTTTTGTTTGTCATTCAGCACAACCACACTTAGATGGAGTTCATACGATTTTTGGTCAAGTTAATAATGAAGATGGCTTAAAGGTTCTTGATAGTATCCGCCAAGGCGATATTATTGAAAGTATTGAAATAAAATAATTTAAAATATCTAAGATATGATTCAAATTCTTTAATTTAGGTTAAAGAATTTGAAAATTAATTAAATTGATGATTATATTGCTTTTTACGAGGATATAAAAGTTTTTTGCAGATATTTTTTAAATATCTTTTTATTATATTTTTTTTACTTGTTCTAATACTATTAAATATCATATCAAGTTCTATTCTTTCCTTTTCGGTAATCACTTTTAATCCTTTAATTGTTTTCTTATACGAGACATTAAAAATAATAACTCATCATCATCTAATTCACAAAGCATTGTAAATACAGCTTTTACTGCTTGTGGTTTAGAATTACCTAAACGCCAGTCTTGATAAGTTCGCATAGGTAATCCTAAACGCTGCGACATTGCTTGCAAAGAAATTTTCTTACCATTTTCTTTACTCTCTATCGCATTATGTAATAAATTAAATATATCGTTCGTCTCAATCATTTTTAAATTATACGATTTTAAAAATTAAACTTCGCTAAAACGGAGTTTATATTTGTAAAAAAATATAAAAAATACAAAATATCCTTAAATTAATACATTAAAAAATAAAATATATACGAAATAATGTATAAAATATATGGTTAAATAATTTTACTAAATTAAGTTGAGTGTATTAGACTAAATAGTTACTTGATAGTTAACAACTCAAGTGATATAATTCGTTTATCAATTTTAAGGTATGAGTGATAATGAGTAAAAAAACTGATTTTATACTAGAGCAAATGATTAAAGCTTATTTAAGCGAGCAAAATCCAATTGGCTCTATGTTATTGCAAGATAGTTTGAATGTTCCTGCAAGTACTATAAGAGTTTATTTTAAACAACTTGATAGTGATGGTTATATTTCAAAACTTCACGCAAGCGGTGGAAGAATTCCTACTCAAAAAGCTATGAAATATTATTGGAAGCAATTTTTTAATTATGAATTAAATTCTAAATTAGAATTAAACTCAACTTTAAATTTATTAAGAGTTGCTAACGAGAATGATTTGTTTTTCCTTATTGTTGATAACAAAAAAATATTTTTAAATGATATTTTAAACATTGAAAATAGATTTATTATTTTAGATTTTATAGAAAATAGGGTTTTGATTGATTTTAACGATGAATTAAATATACTTTTTAATCAGTTAAAAGGATACGAGATAAATGATATTAAGACGATTTTATATAGATTAAATTTAATAAATACTTTAAGTGATATTGAAAATTCTTTTAAAAATAAAATTAACTTTATATGTGGAGAAAAAATTTTTGCAAATATTGTAAAACTTTCTTCATTTAGTTCTATTATGAATTTAAAGTTACTTGATTATTTTACTAATAACTTGATTTATGATGAGCTATTTTTACCTGATTTTATGGGAGTTAAATTAGATTGTAATTATATGCAAAATAAAAGCTCTTTAATAATTGCAGGTAGTATTTTTACAGACTATGAAAATGTTTTAAATCAATTAAGGGAGGCGATATGAGCGAAAAAGCCACGCAAGAAGAAAATGTAGTAAATAACGAAGAAGTTTGCGAATGCAATGAAAATTGTGAATGCGAACAAAATGAGTTAAGTAATGAAGAAATTGCTTTAAGAGCAGAGCTTGATAAGGCAAATGAAGAATTTGCAAAATTAAAAGACGCTTATCTTAGAGCTAATGCAGATTTTGAAAATTATAAAAAACGCTTAGAAAAAGATAAGCAAAGTGCAGTTTTATATGCACAAGAAGGATTGCTTAAGGATTTAATACCTGTTTTAGACGCATTAGAAAATGCTAGTAATTTTGAAGCAGATGATGAGTTTTCAAAACAACTTAAACAAGGTATTGATAATACTTTAAGTTTATTTAAAAATATCCTAGCAAAACACGGAATTAAAGAAATCGTAGCTAATGAAGGTGATGAATTTGACCCTAGTTATCACGAAGCTATGATGCATGTTGAAGCAGAGCTTGAACCAAATTGTGTTGCAGCTATGTTTCAAAAGGGTTATATGATAAATGACAGAATAATTAGAGCTTGCAAAGTAAGCGTATCAAAATAAAAGGAGAAAATTATGGGAAAAGCAATAGGTATAGATTTAGGAACAACAAATTCATGTGTAGCAATTTATGAGCGTGGAGAAAAAAAAGTAATTCCAAATAAAGAAGGAAAAAACACAACTCCTTCAATTGTAGCATTTACAGATAAAGGCGAAGTTTTAGTAGGTGATAGTGCAAAACGCCAAGCAGTAGCAAACCCTGAAAAAACAATTTATTCAATTAAAAGAATTATGGGTCTTATGATGAATGAAGACAATGCTAAAGAAGCGGCAAAACATTTACCTTATAAAATAGTAGATAGAAATGGTGCTTGTGCGATAGAAATTGCAGGTAAAACTTACACTCCACAAGAAATTTCTTCAAAAGTTTTAATGAAACTTAAAGAAGATGCTGAAAGCTATTTAGGAACATCTGTAACTGATGCAGTAATTACCGTTCCAGCATACTTTAACGATGCACAAAGAAAAGCTACTAAAGAAGCAGGTCAAATCGCAGGATTAAATGTATTAAGAATTATAAACGAACCAACCGCAGCAGCTCTAGCTTATGGTCTTGATAAAGTAAGTGCTGAAAAAATTGCAGTATATGACCTAGGTGGTGGGACATTTGACGTTACAATCTTAGAAACTGGTGATGGTGTTGTAGAAGTTTTAGCAACTGGTGGTAATGCGTTTTTAGGTGGAGATGATTTTGATAATAAATTAATTGATTTCTTAGCAACTGAGTTTAAAAATGAGCAAGGAATTGATTTAAGAAATGACAAAATGGCTTTACAAAGATTAAAAGAAGCAGCAGAAAACGCTAAAAAAGAGCTTTCAAGCACAAATCAAACTGAAGTGAATTTACCATTCATTACAGCTGATGCAACAGGTCCAAAACACCTTGTAAAAACTATCACAAAAGCTCAATTTGAAGGAATGATTGACTCACTTGTAGCTGAAACTATTACAAAAATTAATGAAGTTATAAGTGAAGCAGGAATTAGTAAAAACGAGATTAAAGAAGTAGTAATGGTTGGAGGTTCAACTCGTGTGCCTTTAGTTCAAGAAGAAGTTAAAAAAGTATTTGGAAAAGAACTAAATAAAAGCGTAAATCCTGATGAAGTTGTTGCAATGGGTGCTGCTACTCAAGCAGGAATTATTCAAGGTGATGTAAAAGATGTGCTTTTACTTGATGTTACTCCACTTAGTCTTGGAATTGAAACTTTAGGCGGAGTTATGAGTAAAATTATAGAAAAAGGTGCAACAATTCCTACGAAAAAAAGTCAAACATTCTCAACTGCAGAAGATAATCAAAGTGCAGTTACTATTAATGTTTTACAAGGTGAGCGTGAGTTTAGCCGTGATAATAAATCTCTTGGTAATTTTAACCTTGAAGGTATCCCAGCAGCTCCAAGAGGTGTGCCACAAATTGAAGTTACATTTGATATTGATGCAAATGGTATTTTAACGGTAAGTGCATTAGATAAAGCAAGTGGTAAAGCTCAAAATATCACAATCACAGGTTCAAGCGGATTAAGTGATGAAGAGATTAAAAATATGATAAACGAAGCTGAGAAAAACAAAGAAGCTGATAAATTAAGAAGAGAAGTAGTAGATGCGAAAAATCAAGCTCAAAGCCTAGTTCATCAAGTTCAAAAAAGCCTAAATGATTTAGGAGATAAAGTTGAACCTGCAATTAAACAAGAGATTGAGGGTGCAATAAATGAGCTAAATGATGTAGTAAATAACGAAAATGCAACAAAAGCTCAAATAGATGAGAAAATGAAAAAACTAAGCGACGCAAGTCATAAATTAGCTGAAAATCTTTACAAAAAAGATGATAGCAAAGACGCTAAAAAAAGCGAAAAAGATGATGCAGTAGATGCAGAAGTAGAATAATAATTTATTAAAAACTAGTCTTACAAGGATTTATCCTTAATTTTAGGAATTTCAATTTGAAATTCCTAATTTATCTTAATTTAAAATATCTTTTAATGTTTATTTTTATTGATGGTAAAATTTAGTAAATATTATATTTTTACACAAAAATAGATTGCAAGCTCTGAATTAATTTTGTAAATTACAATTAAGTATGAAAAGTATATAAAATAAGAGTTCTTATATTTTATAAAATAATTTTTAAGAATTTAAATAAGTCATATAGTTTTTAAATAAGCATATATAAAAATTAAGTATTTTTAAAAACATTTGATAGCAATTTTAAACCCAAAATATAATTTATTTTTTATTACTGCAATATTTAAAGCATATATCAATTATTATAAAGTAAGTTATTAAAATCATTTGAATTGTTTTTTTATACTAGTATTTAAGCCTTAAATGGTTTTTAGCTCTTATAATTTAGTGCAAAAGCTAAGGATAATATAGGTAAAAATACCTATATTATTGATTTTTATCTATTTGTTTTATTAAATCACTCATTTTTACATTTTGACCTAATATTTTTAGGTAGATATAATAGTTTGCTAAAACTTTTTTACCATACAATCTACTTTCTAAATAAGGCACAAGCTCCATTGATAAGAATGGTTCGTATGATTTTAATTTAGAATTTGGATTAAACATATAATCTTTTTTTAGCATTCTTTGAGTAAATCCTAAGCCTCCGTTATAAGCATAAGCTATAAATATAGGATGCTTAACTCCTTTTTTAAGCGTATTTATATGAGCGTTTGCGAATTTATAAGCTATTTTTGGGTCAAACATTTGAGTAACATCAAAATCATTATCATTAAAATCAACTTTAGCAGTATGTCTTGCTACAAAAGGCATAAATTGCATCATACCTAAAGCATAAGAAGTGCTTACAGAAGCTGGTAAAAATCTGCTTTCTTGTTTAGCAATAGCTAAAATTAGTGCTTTTTGCTCTACGCTATAATTGGCTAATTCTTCAGGAAATGGTATTGGATAAATATTATCTTTAAAATTACTTAATTTATCGCTAATTACTAGATATTGTCCTTGAGTATTTTTGGTATTAAAATATTCTTGCATTTCACTAAGCTTTTGAGTATCAGCGTTTTTAATGTCATTCATAAATCTAGCTTGAACTAAAGCATTATTTATAGGATAATCTATGCTTTTTGTAGGATTTGGTGTGATGATGGTCGGTAATGGTGTGTTTGTTAGCTCTTTTGCTAAAATACTATAAATATTTAAATCATCACTATTTGCTAAAGTATCTAAATGCCTAGTTTTATTACTAGCTAAATAAGCAAAAAATAAAGCATTATCCTTTGGTCTTTTATATTTATAAGTTTTATTAGCTCTTAAAAAGTATTTTTCTGCTAAGGCATTTTTATTAAACATAAGTGCATTTAAACCTAATACAAATGCTAAATCTTCTTTAGCGTCTTCTTTATCAAGACTTGCTAATTTTTCTTTTATTTTTGGATATTTATCATCTACTATAGCTGAGTTTAAAAATTTATAAGCATTAGGGTGTTCCATCATACTAGCACGAGTAAGTGGCCCTGGAGAAAAATCATCTAGCTTATATCCATCATAATAAAGCTTCATTAAGGTTTTTCCATCACCTTTTTTAATGCTTTCTGCCACAGGGTTTTTGTTAGCTAATATGCTTAATTGCGAGCTAAGATTTTTATCTTTTTGTTTATAAATATTTGCTAGTTTTATTAGGTTTTCTTTGCTTAACTTTTTTGCAAAATTTATTTCTTTTAGTCTAAATATCTGACATTTTTCATCTGCGTTCATTATAGAATTGATTGAATAATTATAGCAAGAATCAGCAGGTAATGTTTTTGGCTCTTCTTTAATATCTTTGCTTAGTTTTTCATATTCTTTTTTCATAACTCCAGCAAAACGGAAAATATGTGTTTTAAATTCTTTTAAATCTTCTTTTTTTATCTCATTATTTTTTAATAAATTATATAAAAAAAAGTCCTTAGCAAGTGAGTTTGGCTCATTTTTTAATTCTTCATAAGTATATGAAAATAAAGCTTGAGCAATTAATAATATACTAATTAATTTTTTCATAATAATCCTTTTACGATTTTTACTAATTCAAATAATCCGATTTGTAATAAATGTATTCCTACGAAAACAGCAATAGGAGCAAGACTTACCATACCTATATTTAAAAATCTAGGCGGTATTATCATATATACTAAATCAAAGGCAGGTCTTACTAATTTATATACAATATTGTATATTTTATATCCGATAGGGCTTGTAAAAGCTTGTGGAAAAAACGAAAATAAACAATAGGCAATAACTAAATAAGAATAAATATTTAGTCCTCTTATTATCAATACAAGTAGTAAAACTACAATATCAGCAAAGCTCATCTTTTACCTTTAAGAACTCGCTCATACAAGGTTGCATAATCTCATAAATTTGTGCTAATTCAGGGCCGTGAGCTGAACCACTAAGCAATAATCTTAAGCTCATAAATAATTGTTTGCCTTTTAAATTAGCGTTGTGATTTAGTTTAAATTCTTCGTATTTGCTAGGTAGGTTTGATTTTTCTAATTCAGCTTTTAATATTTTCGCACTCTCACTAAAGTCTAAATTGTTAGCAAAAACTACATTAAATGGTAGAAAATATCCACTAAGTTTAGCTCTAATTTCATTTAAAGTGCTTGCTTCTTCTAAGTGAAGTTTTGCTAATTTTGCTAATACTTTTACATTGCTAAACTTAGCTAAAAACTCATCTTTAAACAATAATCTAGCTAGAATTTCATCATCTAAAATCTTAATATGTTCTCTATTTATAAATCTTAATTTTGCCATACTAAATCTAGCCGGAGATTTAGAAATATTGCTTATTTCAAACCAAGAAATTGCATTATCCATCGTAAAAATTTCATCAGGGGTTTTATTTCCTAAAGCTAGTAAATAATTAGCTATCGCATCAGGCAAAAAGCCTTCATTTAAAAGCCATTTTACGCTTGAATGCTCTTGTCTTTTACTCATTTTTTGACCGCTTTCTTCGTCTAAAATGATAGGTAAATGTGCATATTGCATACTTTCATTAAAGCCTAAAGACGCCTTTATATGTTCTTGTTTTGGAGTATTGCTTACATGGTCTTCTCCACGGATAATAAAGCTAACTCCTTCGCACATATCATCCATAGAACATGCAAAATTATATGTAGGTGTCCCATCAGCTCTTAAAATTACAAAACTATCAACATCATTTGGCTCAAATGATAAAACGCCTTTTATTTCATCTTTGAAAGTGATTGTGTTTTTAGGTTTTTTAAGTCTTATTACGAATGGTTTATTTAAATCTTGTTTTAAATTCTCGCAAGTTCCATCGTATCTATAAGCTCTTTTTTCGTTTTTTGCTAATTCTTTTTTCTCTTCTAATTCAGCTTCGGTGCAATAGCATTTAAAAGCAGAACCATTTTCTAATAATTTTGCTGCTAATTTTTGATGAGTTGCTAGATGAGTGCTTTGCACATAGTATTCGTCCCAATTAATCCCAAATAAATTTAAAATACTCTTAATCTCTTCTTCTTTGCCTTGAATATTTCTAGCAGTATCTGTGTCTTCTATCCTTAAAATAAACTTTTTATTATATTTTTTCGCACATACATAATTAATAACGGCAGTCCTTAAATTCCCTATATGCATATCGCCTGTAGGTGATGGGGCAAATCTAAACATTTGTAATTCCTTGATATGATTTTTCATAATTCTATTTTAAGAAAGTAAAAAGAGTGCCAATGAAAGAAGTATTAAAAAAAATTTCTTTTTTTAAAGATTTTAGCGAAAATGAGCTTGAAGAATTAGCAAAAATTTGTATTCTTAAAAGCTACGAAAAAGGCGAAATGCTATTTATGGAAGGTGAAAGTAGTAAGTATTTGCACTTATTAATTAAAGGAAATATTAAGGTTTATAAAACCAACCAAAAAGGAGCTGAAATTTTTATGCATAAATTAACTCCGATTTCTTTTGTAGCCGAATTAGCTAATTTTGAAAATATTCCTTTTCCTGCGAGTGCTAGTTTTTTAAATAGTGGGGAAGTGATTAAGATTGATTTTGAAGAGCTTAAAAATAAGTTTTTAACTAAGGTTGATTTTGTTCTAGCTTTATTAAGTGGAATTTCAAAAAAGTTAATTTATTTATCAGAATTCGTTCATAATGAAATGATTTTAAGTGCTGAAGCAAAGTTAGCTAAATTAGTTTGCGAGCAAAGCGAAGTATTTAAGAGCATAAAACATATCCAATTAGCTTCATTTATAAATCTAGCTCCAGAGACTTTTTCTAGAATTTTAGCTAAGTTTAAAAATGATGGAATTATTAGTTTTGATGATGATAAAAACTTAATAATTCATGATGAAAAATATTTAAAATCACTTTACGAGAATTAATTATGAGCTTACACCATTTATTATTTGCTATTGCATTTTGTGTTGCTGTTTTTATTGCAAATGCTTATATTTATAGACAATTATTTAGAGTAATTTTCCCTAGATTTAAAGGCTTTTTTTTAGTAGTTTGCATAGTTTTATTTATATCTAATGTTGTATTTTTGTTCTCTATGAGAGCTAATTTTTTGCCTGATTTTCTTTATACTACTTTATCAATTCTTTTGGGTTTTTCTTTCTTCTTCTTTTTAATCGCTTTAATTTATGATATTGTTAAATTTATAGCCTTTAAAAGCGTAAAGAATATAGACACAAATAGAAGAAAAACTTTAAAATTGATTTGTGATTTAGGTGTTTTATTTGTTGCATTTGGGTGTTTTTTACAAGGTATATTTAAGGCAATTAAAATTCCACCTATTAAATATGTAGATTTAAATGCTAATTTAGGAATAAAAATCGCAATGATAAGTGATGTGCATTTAGGCAAGAATTTGCACAAAGATTTTTTAGAAAAATTAATCGCAAAAATCAACGAACAAGAAGTTGATTATGTAGTAATTGTTGGGGATTTAATAGATACTAACATAGATGATATTGATTATTTGGATTTATTAAATACCTTTAATAAGCCTTGCTTTTATGTAACTGGCAATCACGAATACTACCACGACGCTACAAAAATCCTAGCAAAATTAAAACAAACCAATATAAAAGTATTAGAAAACGAAAGCATAGATTTAGGCAAAATAGTGCTTAGTGGCATAAATGATTTAAAGGGTGCAAAATATGGAATGCCAATGGATTTAGCCCCAATTTATAAAAATTTTAATGATACTAAATACAATATTTTATTAGCTCATCAACCTGTTGTAGCTAAGGAATTTGATTTGAGTAGATTTGATTTAGTTTTATCAGGACATACTCACGCAGGGCAGATTTTCCCATTTAGTATTTTTGTTTTAATGCAGCAAGGATTTTTGCACGGACTTTATGAAATCGGTAAAAAAACTAAATTATATGTTAGTAGTGGTGCTGGATTTTGGGGTCCATCTATACGCTTTTTAGCACCTAGTGAAATAGTAATAATTAGACTTTAAGGAATATAATGAGAAAAACAATTTCAAGAATTTTTGGTAAATTAGTAAGCATAAAATATCCAAAAATTATGCAAAATTATATAAACAAAACTTATGTAAAGCATTTTAATATACCTTTAGATGAGTTTAAAGATTATAAAGAATACGATAGTTTATTAGCTCTTTTTACTAGAAGATTAATAAAGCCAAGAGAATTTGAAAGTGGCTTTATAAGTCCTTGTGATGGCACTATTTTAAGTTATGCAAAAAGCTCAAATTTAAAGGCATTTAGTATAAAAGGTAAAGATTATGATATTAAAGAGCTTTTAGGTTTTACTCCTAAAAATGAGCTTGATTTTTTAAATATTTATCTTAGCCCAAGGGATTATCACAATTATCATAGTCCTTGTAATATGCAGGTTTTAAATCTAAAATATTTTTGTGCGGAGCTTTTTAGCGTTAATTTAAAAGCACTTAGTAAGCATGATAATTTGTATTCAAGAAATGAGCGTGTGGTTTTAACTTGCAAAAAAGATAGTGGAGATATTTTTTATATGGTTTTTGTAGGGGCTGTAAATGTTGGCAAGATGGAATTTGATTTTGATACAAGCGTGCAAACTAATATGAAAAATGCAAGTGATTATGAGAAAAACTATGATAATGTAAGCTTAAAAAAAGGCGAAATGCTAGGAAGATTTTTGATGGGTTCTACTATTTTAATCTTAGGCGATGATTTAAAACTTGAATGCCAAGTTGGTGCGATTAAATTCGGACAGAGAATAGCAAATGATTAAAAAGACTAATGCAGCAAGGTTTTTAGATACTTTAAAAATAGATTATGAATTATTAAGCTACGAAGTAGATGATGATTTATCAGCAATTAGCGTAGCAAAAAAGACAGGAATTGATATTAAATATATTTACAAAACCATAGTTTGTGAGGGCAAAAATGCCTTGTATGTTGCTTGTATTCAAGGGGATTTAGAAATAGATTTAAAATCTTTTGCAAAGGCAGTAGGAGAAAAATCCTTAAGCCTTTTAAAACTTGATAAATTAAAGGATAAAACAGGGTATATTAGGGGCGGTTGTTCGCCTTTTGGTATGAAAAAAGATTATGTTAGATTTATTGACGAAAGAGCTTTAGAGCTTGAGTATTTTGTGCTTAGTGCTGGACTTCGTGGTCTTCAGCTAAAAATAAATGCAAAATATATTCAAAAGCTTTTTAATATTGCTAGTATAAGCAATTCATCTATCATTTAATTCTCCTTTTTTATACATTGGTTGAAATTTATTAACAATAACATTAAGCATTCTGTATCTTATTTCCTTATCTTCTGGGCAATATTTATGTAAAGCATGTAAATAATTAACAGAACCTTTATATATACTCCTTATAAATAACTTACTTTCGTCTGTAAATAAAATAGCTTTTTTAAAGTATTCATTAATTTTTATTGTGTCTGTAGCATTACAAATATAATCAGGTAAAGGTATATTAGTAACATCTATTTTTGAAGTTCCATCGTAGTAATTGTTTTCACTATAATATTTAAATGCCGAAGTGCTTAAAAGATCTATCATGACATCTAAATATAGTGCGTAATTCAATTTTTTCTCTGCTTGATATGTATAGTATTTATTAAAAGCTATATTTAAAAGCTCATAAATTTCACTTGCTTTATCATAATCTTTTATATAATATTCATAAGCTCTATTTGATGTATAATTTGTATATAGCATAACCAAACCAAGCATATTAGATAGTCTATATTCTGTCATAATATCCACATCATAATAAATATTGCCATAAGGCACTCTTTTTATCATTTCATAGATTTCTTGATAATCATCGTAGCTTAGCTTGTCTAACATACTATAATCTTGTGTTTTATTAGTTAAACCATACATGCGTTTATAATACAAAACCCACCACATAATATCTTCAATACTATCATCTGGCAAGAGCTTTTTACCTTCATCATAATAATTTTTAGCTATATTTAAAAAAGGTCTTACAATAAAGCTATCATATTTAAAAAATATATTTAATGTATTTGCAATATCAATAAATAAATATCCGGTTAAAAATTTTTCACTTGCTTCTGGGTTTTTACTATATTTTTGTGGATTAAATTCTAATAAATATAAACTCATAATTAAAATATATAAAAGTGGAATTATTATAAAAACAATAAATAAAGCTTTGTATAAAATCTTTTTAAAATTAAATTTAAAATTAATTATTTGATTTATATTCATATTTAACCTTGTAAAAATAAGGTTTATTATAGCAAATAAATATTTAGGAATTTGATTTAAAAATTTATTTAAGTATTTAATTTTTCTTTTTTTGAACTTCAAATTGACTTAAGTCAAAGTCAAAATTTTTAAACTTTTTTAGAATAGTGAGAAAAAAGGAGAAAAAATGTTTGATTTTAAATCTTGGAAAAAAGTTAGTTTAGCAAATGCTACGGTTGAATTTTATGAGAATGATGAATATTTAGCTTTTGATAGTAGTCAGTGTATGCCACCTGAACCTATGATAAATGCTAGAGTTGGCTTAAATAATTTAAAGCCTAATCAAAAATTAATTATGCTAAATCATAAAAATCCTTTAGGCTTACTTCCTAGCGTTAAGCCATATTATGATATTCAAACTACACAAAAAGATGGACTTTTTTGGCTAGTATTTACTAAAATTAAAGAGCATAGCAATTTTGATGAAGCTTGTAAAGACCATCCATAAGGGCTAAATTATGTTAAACGCATTCGCACCACCATTTAAAGTGGTGGCTATTTATTTTATATTTGCATTTTGCTATTTATTAGCTTTTATGTTTTTATTTTCTTATTCAAATTATGATTTTGAGAGTTATCAATTTAAAGCGTTTTTGCATTGTTTTTTCGCTGGATTTGCTTTAAATATAATAATAGGTAGCCTTTATCAATTAAGCTCGGTAATTTATGAAAAAGCATTCTTTAGTATAAAAGGTGTATTTTTTGTGAGTTTTATTTGCAATATCTCTTTAGCCTTTATTATGTATTCGTTTTTAAATTATGATTTGGAATTACTAAAATATAGCGTATTTGCTATGATTTTAAGTGTTTTTTATTTTATTGTGCTGTTTTTAATATCATTTTTTGATTTTAATAATATTGCTAAAAGTGCTTTATTTTGTGGGGTTGTTTTTTTAGCATTAGGCTTAGTTTGTGCTGGTTTAATTGCGCTTATTTTAAACGGGCTTATATATTTAGATTATGAACTAATTCTTCATCTTCATATATATTTTATGCTAGGTTTTATTTTATTTATTTGTGTAGGTGCTGCTAGTGTATTATTGCCAATGTTTGCACTAACTCATAAGCATAAAAATTATTTATTATGGCTTAGTTTAGTGGCATATTTTTTAGCATTTTTTCATAAAAGTATAGCGATTTTTTCCCTAGCTTGTTTTGTGTTTTGGTGTTTATATATACTTAAAATACGAACAAGAAAGGCTAAAGATTATTGGAATTTAAATATTGTTTTTGCTTGTATTGGCTCGTTTTTAGCGATGAGAGAATTTTATGTTTTAGACTATGCTTTAGCTATTAAATTATTAATTTTTGCAACGATTTTACCTTTTATAATCGCACATATTTATAAGATTTTGCCATTTTTAATATGGTTTCATTTTATTTCAAAATTAATCGGAAAAATAAAAGTCCCTTTATTAGATGATATGGTGATTAAAAAAGCAGCTTTTTTTACTATGCTAATTAATATATGCTTAGTAATTTCTCTTTATTTTAGTTCATCAATTTATTTATATATAGCGTTAAATATAGGTCTTTTAATTAATGTAATCAATTTTTTTACTTATATAAATTACAAAGGAGCAAAGAATGAAAAAGCAAGTAATTAATGCAATTTCAAATGTAATTGACCCTGAAGTGGGTTTTGATATTTTAGCTTTAGGGCTTATTTATGATATACAAATTGATAATTCATATTGTAAAATCACTATGACCTTATCTACTAAGTCTTGTCCTATGCATGATTTACTGATAACTTGGGTAAAAGACTCTGTTTTAAGTGTAGATGGAATAGATAGTGTTGATATTGATTTAGTGTTTGAGCCTGCTTGGAGTATAGAAATGGCTAGTGATGAGGTTAAAAGTGCTTTAAGTTTTTAATTTACTATGAGAGATTTTCTCATAGTAAATTCTAATTATAATTTGATTTTTAATAAAGAATTATTAGCCATTTCAGGCACTAAAAGTGTGTTTGTAGAGTTATCATAAAACATATCAGCAGGTCCTTTAAGTGCTTTTAAATCTAGCTTTTCTAATTTATTTTGATTAAGTTTATAAATATAACCATTTAGCTCTTTACCCCAGCTAGATACTAAAATATCATCATTAATTTTAACAATTCCATCAAATTGCTCTAAATTATCACTTAGTTTTTCTATATTTTTACTAGCTAAATCAATTTTTAAAATAGCTCCGCCATCTTTTTCACTAGGGTCATACCCTACGACATATAAAGAATTTTTATCAATCAATAAGCCATTAGGACCACCATAACTTTTGTCAATATTCATAAAAGTTTTATAATTTTTATCTTTTAAATTGATTTCAAAAATCGTATAAGTGCCAGTATCACTTACTAAAAGAGTATCATTATCTAAGCTCTCAATTGCATTTAAAAATACCGAGCCTTTAATTTCTAGCTTAAATACTTCTTTTTTGCTTGTTATATCAAAGCCGTATAAAGTATCAATATCTACAACATAAAGTGTATTGTTAATAATTTTCATACCTTTTGGAGCATTTAAATTCTTTACAAATACATTGATTTTATCATCGGCTTTTGAGATTATATTTATATAACCATCTAAATCCTTGTTTAAAGGCTCAATTTTTTGACCCACATTTGAGACAAATACATAATCTTTATTTGCCACAACACTCTCAGGCGAAGCAAAAGCATTGATTTCTTTAACTTCCATTGCATTCATACTAGCAAGTAATGCTATACTTAAAATATATTTTTTCATCTTTTCTCCTTAAATAATTTTTGAAAAATTATAAGGAAAAAAGAATTTTATTTCTAATAGTTTTAATGTAAAAAATATAAGTTTTTTGATTTTTGAAATTGTTTTGGGGTTTTATTATATCTTTTTTTATAGCGTGAAATAAACCAAGCAGGGGAGTTAAATCCTACTTCTAAACATATTTCTGTAATGTTTTTATTTGAAAATTCTAATAAGAATTTTGCTTTTTCAAATTTTTTATTATCAAGCCATTCTTTAGGGCTAATTCCAAAACTTTGTTTGAAGTTTTTGCTAAAAGTAGTTAAGGACATATTAGATATTTTTGCCATATCATTTACGCTTTGAAAATCTTGTTCACAATACGAAAATATCTGATATAAAGATAGTTTAAAATTGGTAATTATAGTTTTTAAAAATGATAAAAAACTTTGATTGTTTTTGCTATAAAGTAGGGCTAAAAATAATTCTTCAAATTTTAATTTTAAAATATCTTCATTGGTTTTATAGCTAAAACAAGGCAAAAATGATGTAAAAATTGAGCTTAATAATTCATTAGAATTTAGCTTAAAAATATGCTCATTGGTTGTAAAATTGCTATTTAAAAGGGCTTTATATTTATAAATTAGCTCTATTAAAATACTTTCTTTAAAACAAATTATAATTGAATTATAATAGTTATTTTCTACGCAGTCTTTTATCAGATATGAGCCTTTTGTAAAAAACAAAATCTCGTTTTTATTAATTGTAAAATCTTGCTTTTTAGTATGTATCATTTTATATCCATCATTTATAAAAACAAGAGCATAATCATCAAATAATACTTCATAATAATCATCATTTTTTCTAGTTTCATATAAACAAAGATTAAGATAATTAGAACTTATAACATTTTTGCTGATTTTACTTAATTCATTAGGTAAATATATCATTTTTTGCCTTTAGTTTTAAAATTTATATATTTTACAAAAGAAAAATTTAATAAAAATTCTTTCGTATATACAAAATATAAATTTTAATTTACAAAAAGTAACACTTTTTCAAAAAAATTAATTTTATTTAATTTATTTTTCATAATTTTTATCATTTTTTGCATATTCTTTCTTAAATACAAAAAATAAAATTTAATTTTTTTGTATATACAAAATTAAGGAGAAATTATGGGAATTTTAAAAGGAACTTTACCAGCTTTATATACACCATATAAAGATGATGGAGCTATTAACGAAGTTGAGTTTTTAAAGATATGTGAATGGGGCATTGAAAAAGGACTTGATGGTTTATTTTGTAATGGTAGTGCGGGAGATTCTCAAGCAATGCCATACGATATGAAAGTAAAAATGCTAGAGCTTTCAATTAAAGCTGCAAATAATAAAGTGCCTGTTATTTGTGGGATAGGAAGTTGTATTTATAAAGAGAGTTTAGACCTTGCAAACGAAGCTTATATAAAAGGAGCTAATGCGCTTTTACTTATGATGCCATATTATTATAAGTTTAATGATGATACGCTTTATGCTTATGTAAAAGACTTACAAGCAAAAGTAAAACTCCCACTTTATATTTACAATATTCCACTTTTTGCACCTGCAATGAGCTTAAATCTAATTGAAAAATTAAGCAAATTACCGAATATTGTAGGTATTAAAGATAGCAGTGGAGATGCTTTGTTGCTAAATCATATTTTAGATGTTGTGCCAAGTGATTTTGATGTATTTGTGGGTCGTGAAGAGCATTATTTTGGAGCTTTAATGATGGGTGCAAAAGGTTCAATGACAAGTGCAGGATGTGTTTTCCCTGACGCTATGAGTGCGATTTATAAAGCATATAATGAGAAAAATTATGAAAGAGCAATCAAGCTTCAAAAAGCCTTGCTACCAGCTATTAGATTTGGAATGAGCTTATCATTTCCTATGGGATTTGCGCTTTTACTTAAAGCTCGTGGTTTTGCTTTTGCAAACAAAAGCATTCACCCACTAAGCGAAGAGACCTTAAAAGCACTTGATGAAAAATTCGAATATGCAAAAGAATTAGTTAAAAACATAGAGAGAATACTCTGAATAGAGGTTTAAAATGAAAATTAAGAAATTTTTAGAAAAGGTTCCAGGTGGTATGATGTTAGTTCCTATGTTATTAGGTGCTATTATACATACTTTTCTTCCTGATAAATTGGCTTATTTTGGACCTTTTACTAATGCCTTAGGAACAGGTGCAACAGTAATGCTTGCTGTTTGGTTTGTAGGTATTGGAGCAAGTATTAAACTTAAGGCTACTACAACAGTTTTAAAAAAATCTGGAGTATTGTTAGCAACTAAAATATTTGCCGCATTTATGGCGTGTATTATAGTTAAACAGCTTGTTCCTAACGGTATGATAACTGAAGGCTTTTTTGTTGGTTTTAGCACATTAGCAGTAGTTGCTGCAATGGATATGACTAATGCTGGTCTTTATACGGCTTTAACAAAACAATACGGAACTACAGAAGAAGCTGGTGCTAGTTTATTGTTAATGATAGAAAGTGGTCCTTTATTTACTATGTTAATTTTGGGGGTTAGTGGTTTAGCATCTTTTCCTATACAAAACTTTATAGGATTAATGATTCCATTTGTATTAGGTTTTGTATTGGGTAATTTAGATGAAGATTTTAGAGAATTTTTAACTAAATTAAATGAGCCAATGATAATTTTTGTTGGTTTTGCACTTGGAAGTACCATAAACTTAAGCTCGATTCTTGATGCTGGATTATCTGGATTGGTTTTAGCATTTATTGTAATCATATACACAGGAATATTATTAATATTTGCAGATATTTTTATTGCAAAAGGCAATGGAACTGCAGGTATAGCAGCATCAAGTACTGCAGGAGCAGCTGCGGCTACTCCGATGTTAGTTGCTGATTTTTATCCAGATTTTAAACCATTAGTAGAACATGCAACTATTTTAGTTAGCACTTGCGTTGTAGTAACAGCTTTTGTTGTGCCAATAATTACTGCTTATTATTCTAAATGGGCAAAAAATAAATTTAAGGTTAAATTATGAAAAATAGATTTTTAAAAGTTAGTGAAATTGACAATGTTGCAACTGCAATAAGTGATTTAAACAAAGGCGAAGTTTTTAATGAAGTTACCTTATTAAATGATATTAAAAGCGGACATAAATTCGCTTTAACTGATATTAAAAAAGGTGATTTTATTATTAAATACGGCGAAGTAATAGGAGCAGCTAGTATTGATATAAAAAAAGGCGAGTGGGTTCATACAAGCAACACCGAAGGCGTTCGTGGTAGGGGAGATAGCTGTGATAGTTCAAAATTAGAAAATGCTTTAAGACTAAGCATTGAGAGTGCAAATAAGAAAAACCTAAACGCACAAGATTCAAAACACGAAAAAGTAATTTTGAAAGGCTATAGAAGAGAAGATGGTAGTTTTGGCTTAAGAAATAAGGTCTTAATAATTCCTAGTGTTGTATGTGCCAATAAAGTCGTAGAAAACATTGCTAAAGCGTGTCCTGAAGCTGTATATGTAACTCATCAGCACGGATGTAGTCAGCTTGATTTTGATGCAGAGCAAACAAGAATGCTAATGGCTGGAAATTGTGCAAATCCTAATGTATATGCAGCACTTGTAGTTGGGCTTGGTTGTGAGACTATTAGTTCAAATTCTGTTAAAGAATTAGCAAAAAGTTTAGCTCCTTATAAATATATAAGAGCAATTAGTATTCAAGAGCTAGGCGGTATTACAAATACAACAAACGAAGGCATAAAAATAGTTAAAGATATGCTTGAAAATGCTAGTAAATGTGAATTAAGTGAAGGTGATTTTAGCGATATTATTTTAGGCACTGAATGCGGTGGAAGTGATGCTTATAGTGGGCTTAGTGCAAATCCATCTTTAGGAAGTTTAAGTGATTATGTAGTAGAGAATGGTGGAGCTGTGATTTTAGCTGAAACGACCGAGCTAATAGGAGCTGAAAATATCTTAGCAAGGCGTGCATTAAACGAAGATGTAAAGAAAAAAATCTATGAAAAAATCTATGGCTTTGAAGAAAATGTAAAAAATAGTGGCTCAGACATTCGTGGTGCAAATCCAAGTCCAGGAAATATAGCAGGTGGGCTAACTACTATTGAAGAAAAAAGTCTTGGTTGTGTTTATAAAGCAGGGACAAGCAAAGTTGTAGATGTGATTGATTATGCAATGCCAGTTACTAAAAAAGGTCTTACATTTATGGATACTCCAGGAAATGATATAGAGCAGCTTAGTGCTATGGTTGCAGGTGGGGCTAATTTAGTTGTATTTACTACAGGTCGTGGAACTCCAACAGGAAGCCCTGTAACTCCAACGATTAAGCTAAGCACAAATAATTTTTGTGCGAAAAATATGGCTGATGTGATTGATTTAAACGCAGGCGAAATCGTAGATGGCAATAAGAGTAAAGAAGATATTAGAGATGAATTAATAGAGCTAATCGTAAAAATTAGTGAAGGCAAATTAACAAAAGCAGAAATCAATAAACAAAATGATTTTAGCGTTTGGAGACTAGCAACAACTTGCTAAATAAAAATTAAAACAAAGGAGAAATTATGGATTTAGGATTAAAAGGAAAAGTTGTAGTTGTTACAGGTGGTGGAAAAGGTATTGGTGGCGGCATTAGTATTTGCTTAGCTAATGAAGGTGCAATTCCTGTTATCGTATCTCGCTCTAAGCTTGATAGTGATTTTGAAAGCAAAATTAAAGCACTTTGCCCAAATTACGGCTTTTATCAATTAGATTTGTCAAAATGGCAAGAAATTAGTGCAGTTGTAGAGCAAATTGTGGCTAAATATGGCTCAATTTACGCACTTGTTAATAATGCAGGTATGAATGATAATCTTCATATTGAAAGTGCTACAACTGAAGAGCTTATTAAAAGTTATGAGAGCAATTTATTTCATTATTATGAAATGACAAAATGCTGCCTTCCACATATTAAAAAAGAGCAAGGAAGTATCTTAAATATCTCAAGTAAAACAGGTATCACAGGTCAAGGAAGAACAACAGCATACGCAAGTGCAAAGGGCGCTCAAATAGCTATGACAAGAGAGTGGGCTTGCGCTTTTGCACCTGATAATGTTAGAGTAAATTGTATTTGCCCTGCTGAAGTTTGGACCCCGCTTTATGAAAAATGGATTAAAAATTTCTCTGATCCTGAAAAACAATATCAAGAAATTGCAAAATTTATTCCACTAGGTCATCGCTTTACAACTTGCGAAGAGATAGCTGATACTGCAGTATTTACAATAAGCCCAAGAGCATCTCACACAACAGGGCAGATTTTAACTCCAGATGGTGGTTATATGCATCTTGATCGTGCATTAAACTGGGAAAATTAAGGAGAAAAAATGAATAAAAATGTAAAAATTGCAATTATTTTAGTAACTTCATTATTTTTCTTATGGGGTGTTAGCTATGGACTTGTTGATGTTATGAATAAAAACTTTCAAAATCATCTAGGCATTACTCAACAAAATAGTGGCTACTTGCAAATGGCTTATTTTGGGGCGTATTTTGTGATGGCACTACCTGCTGGCTGGATTGCTTCAAGATTTTCTTATAAGGTTGGGATTATTACAGGACTAGCACTTTATGCGATTGGTTGCTTACTAATAATTCCTGCAACTAATATGGCTAGTTTTTCTATGTTTTTATTTGCATTTTTCATTCTTGCGTGCGGGCTTGGAGCACTTGAGACTAATGCAAATCCTTATATGACAAAGCTAGGAGATGAGAAAAACGCTTCTTTTAGAATTAATGCAGCTCAAAGCTTTAATGGTTTTGGACAATTTGTTGGACCTATTATTGGTGGAAGTTTATTCTTATCAATCACTCATAGTGGCGAAAATGCAACTGATACAGAAAAAGAACAAGCATTACTTGAAAATATGTTTAATGTGCAAATGGTTTATGTAGGAATTGCTTTAGTAGTGTTTTTAATCTTACTTGCATTTGTGTTTAATAAAATTCCAGAAGGTAGCGAAGTAAGTGAAGAAGTAGAGTATAAAGACAACTCAAAATCAATTGATGTATTTAAACATAGGCATTTTAACTTAGGCGTATTAGCTCAATTTTTATATGTTGCAGCTCAAGTTGGAGCAGGAGCGTTTTTTATAAATTACGCAGTAGAACATACAGCAAGTTTAGGAGAAAAAGCTTTAAGCGATGAAAAATCAGCATATTTTTTCTCAGCTGCACTTGTTGCGTTTATGATAGGAAGAATTGTTACAACTCCACTTATGAAAAAATTTAAAGGTGAGAGTATTTTGGGGCTTTATTCATTAATAAATGTTGCATTGTGCTTTTATTTATATATTGCTGATGGAATGATTAGTGTTTATGCTTTAATTTTGGTATTTTTCTTTATGAGTATTAGTTTTCCTACTATTTTTGCCGTTGCTACAAAGGATTTGCCATTAAATCAAGTAAAACTTGGTGGCTCAATCTTAGTAATGAGTATTTGTGGTGGTGCAATAATGCCTACAATTATGGGTTCAATAAATGATAGTTATGGCACAGGTGCGGGATTTTTAGCTTTAGCTCCTTGCTTTTTATATGTAGCATTATATAGCTTTTTATGGACTAAAAAGTCATGAAAATAATTGATACACATTTTCATATATGGGATAAAAATGATATTAGTTGGGTGCAAAACGCCCCAACTAGATTGCAAAGAGATTTTTCTTTTGATGAATATTTAGGTGAGTTTAGCAAAAGTGATTTTTTAGGTGGAGTTTATGTAGAAATAAATGCAAATAATCCTAGCCAAGAGAGTGCAAAAATGTTTAGCTTTCAACATAAAAAATTACTTGCTTTATGCCTTGCTACGATAGGTGGTGCTAGTTTTAGAGAAGTTTTACATACAAAGCCAAGTGGATATTGCTTAGGCAGTGAGTTTAAAAAGACTATTAATTTAGTAAATGCAAATGATTTAATGTTTGAAGTTTGTATAAATGAAGATGAGCTAAGTAATTTTAGTAAAATTGCAAAGGAATTTAAATCAGGAATTATCTTTAATCATTTTGCAAATATTAAGGATTTTAGTGGCGAAGATAGTTTAAGGCAAATTGCTAAAAAAGAAAATATTTATATGAAATTATCATGCCAAGATGATTTTATTTTAGGCAAGGATTATTCAAAATTACTTGATATGGCATTTAATATTTTTGGAGAAAGTAGAATTTGTTTTGGCTCAAACTATCCTGTAAGTGAGTTAAAACCAAATGAATGGATTAGAATAATTGAAAATCATTTTAAAAGTGATGATTTAAAAGAAAAGATTTTTTATTTAAATGCAAAAGAAATTTATAAGATAAAGGAGATTTAAAATGCAAAGATTTGGGCAAATTATAAAAGTTATTCCGGAAAAATTAGCTGAATACGAAAGACTTCACGCAAATCCTATGGAAGGTGTAAATGAGATGATAAAGGCTTGCAATATTCGTAATTATTCAATTTATAATTTTGGCGAATATCTATTCGCTTATTTTGAGTATGTAGGGAGTGATTACGAAGCTGATATGGCAAAAATGGCAGCCGATGAGAATACTCGTAAGTGGTGGGCTTGCACAGACCCTTGCCAAATATCACTTGGCTATGCAGGTCAAAAATGGCTTAATATGAAAGAAGTTTATCATTTAGATTAGACTTTTCATATTAAGTTTAAAATAATTCTTATTTAACTCAATTAAATAAGAATTAAAAATATTTATATAAAGAAAAGTTCTTTAGCATTATCTTGTAATATAATTTTAGCTTTATCATTAGTAACTTTTAAAAAATCATCTAAAGCTTTTTGATAATTTATTTTGCTTTCGTAATTTGTATGTGGCCAATCACTTCCATAAACAAAGTGTTTTATATCAAAAATATCGCTTAATTTATCAAATACATCTTTACTAAACGCTAAATCTTCATCTAATCTATAAAAACCACTTACTTTAAAGTTAATATCTAAATTTTTATAATTATTAAACTCATCTAATAATTTAAAAGTATCTTTATTAGGTCTTGCAAGATGATCAATCATAATTTTTACATTATATTTGGCTAAATCATCAATGATAAATAATAATTTATCTAATTCTTTATGTAATTCTATGTGAAGATTAAATTCTTTAATATACTCTAAAGCTTCTTTATAATCATCAAAATTAGGCTTATCTTTTCCTATTAGATTAAGCCTTAATCCACAGACATTTTTTTCTTTTAAATCACTAATATTATTAGGGTCAATTACCACAATTCCCCTTAAATTAGAATGCTCTTTTAAAGCTTGTAATAAATATGAATTATCAAAACCTAAAAAACTAGGCTGAACTAAAACACCATAAGAAAAATTAAATTCCTTTAAATTAGCCAAATATTGTTCGCAACTTGCATCATAATTTGGTACATATCTAACTACATTAGCCGAACTTATATTTGCTCTAAAAATGTGAGCGTGAGTATCTATATACATAATTCTTCCTTAAAAAATATTCATAACAATAATTCCAGCAATTAATGCTGCTATAAAACCTATAGGAATTGCTCTTACAATCAAGCCTTTAAATAAACTATCCTTATGTTCGTTTGCAATCGCTCCTAAAACCAATGAACCTCCAGAGCTAAATGGAGAAATAGCACTAGCTTGTGCTCCAATTACTATGCAAGTAAATAACACAACTTCACTAAACCCACTTGCATTGCTTAATGTAGGCACAAGTGGGAAAAGTGCAGGAGTAACCACTCCTAAAGTGCTAGAAAATAGCGACATAATAGCTGCAATTATCATCATCATAATAGGGACAATTATTTTTGGCACATTGCTTTCTACAAAGCCTGATAATTGATTAATCACACCTGCTTTAGTAGCAATGCTAACAAGTATCCCAACTCCGCAAATCATAATCAAAGTCCCCCAAGGAATAAGTGCTATAACTTGCTTTTCATCTCCTAATTTTAAAAGCAATGATATAGCTACAAAAACAATAGCTATTAATCCTATATCTATTTTAGAATTTATAAAAGTTATAGTTTTTTCATTAGGAAATGCAATGTGTAATAAAGGAAATGCTAATACAAAAACCATCATAAGCGCCATTAAAATTAGTGTGGTTTTTTGTTTATCATTAAAAGTAATTTTTTCGCTTAATAATTCTATTTTTATATTAGATTTTTTTGCTTTAAATACAAAAAGACTAATTACAAAAATAGGCAAAATAAAAGTAAATAAAAATATCACAAAAGCATTAGAAAATGCAATATCAGGATTTATACTTGATTTTTCCATAAGAGAGCGAAATATTATCCCACTTTGAGAAGTTGGAAAATTTGCCCCGCCTAAAGCACCATAATTAATAGCCATAGCTCCACCAACTCTATCAAGACCTGTTTTTTCGCAGAGTAAAAAAGTAATTGGAGCCATAAAGGCTAAAACACTATAAAATCCAGCACCCATTGCAGCAATTAAAGCCGATACTAAAAATATAGCATAAGGTAAAAAATACGGATAATTTTCAAATTTTTTAATCAAAAATGCAGCTAGTTTTTCTAATGTCCCATTAACACTTGCGAAATTATAAAATAACGAAACCGCAAAAATAACAAAAAATATAGAAACAGGCCAATAAGAAATAATTTCTTTAGGCTTTAAATCCATAAAAAACGCACCAATAATATAGGCAAATATAATTGCAAAAAATCCTATATTTAAGCGAGTTTTATAGCCAATTAGAATTGATAAAACAATGGCTAAGATAATAAAACTTGTAAGCATATTAATCCTTTAATTAAAAATCTTTTTTTAAATTCTTTTTTAAATTCCAAATAATTTATGTAAAATAACATTAATTTGATTAACGAAGAAAAAAGGAGAAATAATATGAATAATTATGAATTATTTTATAATGAAGCTAAGAATATGTTTAAAGATAGGATATTTAATGACTATCTTAGATGTTTTGCTTACGGAATTGATGCGTCTTGTTATAAATATGTCCCTAAGATAGTAGTAATAGCAAGAAATGAGAGCGAAATACAAGAAATAATTAGACTAGCAAATAAATATAAAACTCCATTAAACTTTAGAGCAGCAGGAACTAGCTTAAGTGGTCAAAGCTCAACGGATAGTGTTTTAGTAGTAATTAAGTTTGCATTCAAAAAAATCGCTATAAATGATGATGCTAGCGAGATTAGTTTAGGTTGTGGTGTTGTTGGAGTTAATGCTAATTTATCATTAGCTAAATTAAGTAAAAAAATTGGCCCAGACCCTGCTACGATTAATTCAGCTTTAATTGGTGGTATTGTTGCTAACAACTCAAGTGGTATGTGTTGTGGAACTAAGGATAATTCTTATAAAACTTTAAATAGTATTAGAGTGATATTAAATGATGGAACTATCCTAGATACTAAAGATAAAGCAAATGTGGAAGAATTTAAAAGAACTCACGCTAATTTAATTAATGAAATTAGAGCTATTAAAGAAGAGATTAAAAATGATAGCGAATTATATGAATTAATTAAACGCAAATTTAAAATCAAAAACACAACAGGCTATGCTATAAATTCTTTCATTGATTATGATGATGAAATAGATATTTTGGCTCATTTATTTGTAGGTAGCGAAGGGACTTTAGGTTTTGTTAGTGAAGCAAGACTTAAAACTATTGATGATTTACCTTATAAAGCCTGTGCTTTATTGTTTTTTAATGATATTAGTGACGCTGCAAATACTATTAGTGAATTTGCAAAATATGATTTTATAAATTCAGCTGAAATTATGGATTATGCTAGTTTAAAAGCTGCTAGTAGTTATGATGAATTAAAAGATTTATTAAGTGATATAAAAGACAATAATACCTGTGTATTAATTCAAACTGAAAGCGATAATGAAGAAGTTTTAAATGCAAATATAGTTAAAATTAAAGAGCTTTCAAGTAAAACTTTTAAATCATATTATTCTAAAGAAAAAAGCGAATATGATTTATGGTGGAAGATTAGAAAAGCGCTTTTACCAATAGCAGCTAGTAAAAGACCTGTTGGAGCTACTGTTATTACTGAAGATGTGTGTTTTGAGATAAAAGATTTAGCAAATGGTATTAGTGCTATTCAAGATTTATTTAAAGAATTTAATTTTGAAGGTATTATTTTTGGTCACGCATTAGCTGGAAATATTCACTTTATCATCACTCCTAATTTAAATGATAAAACCGAATTTGAAAATTTTGCAAAATTAGTAGAAAAAATGTCAAGTGTAGTAGCTAGTTTTGGTGGAAGTATCAAAGCAGAGCATGGCACAGGAAGAATGGTTGCACCTTTTGTTGAGATTGAGTGGGGTAAAAAAGCTTATGCTATAAATTGCAAGATAAAAGATATTCTTGATAAAGATAATATATTTAATCCTGATGTAATTATTACAAAAGATAAAGATATTTATAAGAAAAATATCAAAAACCAAAGCCCTGTTGATGAAGCTTTAAATTTATGTATGGAATGTGGATTTTGTGAGAGATTTTGTCCATCAAATGAAATCAGCCTAAGCCCTAGACAAAGAATTGCAGTGCTTAAAGAGATGAAGAGTTTAGAAGAATTAAACGACGAAGATAGCAAGAAAAAATTAAAAGATATGAAAAAGCTTTATAATTTTTATGTAGATACTACCTGTGCTGCTTGTGGGGTTTGTTCTATGGTATGTCCTTTAGGTATTAATTTTGCTGATTTTAGCTTAAAATATAGAAAAGCAAATCAAGGAGCTATTTCAAGAATTATCGGTAATTTTGCTTATAATCACCACGAAACTACTTTAGCTCTAGCAAAAACTTCTTTAAAAATTGCTAATAAATTTGATAATTACAAATTAAATAATTTACTAGCTACATTTAATTTACCACAAAGTAGAAATTACTTGCCTAGAGCAAATGATTATAAGTATTCAACAAATACTCAAGAAGAAAATGTTATATATTTTACAAGTTGTTTAAATAAAGCATTTAAGCCTAATGCAAAAATGAGTGATAAAAGAAGCATTCAAGAAGTATTTGAAAGTCTATGTAAAAAGGCAGGAATTGGAATAATCTACGCTCCAAATGATTTATGCTGCGGAAAAGCTTATGAGAATTATGAAAATATTCAAATTGCTAATGAAGCAAAATTAAATGAGTATTTATCTAATCAAAATTGTAGCGTTGTGATTGATCATTCTGCCTGTTCGGCTAAGGTAGTTAAAAATCATAAAGGTAAAGTTTATGATTTGAGTGAATATTTATACAAAGTAATTGCTCCAAGATTAAAAATCACAAAAGTAAATGAGCCAATAGGCTTATATATTATGTGTGCTGCTAGAAAAATGCATATAGAAGATAGCATAATGAGTTTAGCTAAATTATGTGCTGATGAAATAGTAATTGATAATGATACATACTGCTGTGGATTTGCTGGATATAAAGGCTTTTTAACTCCTAAGCTAAATATAAGTGCTACAAATAATTTTAAGAAATTTTACTCAAGCACTAATGTTAAAAGAGGCTTTAGTTCATCTAGCACTTGCGAAGTAGGACTTAGCGATGCTACTAATATGTCTTGGCAACATATTGCTTATTTATTAGACGAATGCAGTAATTAATCATTGAAAGAATTTGAAAATTAATTTTCAAATTCTTTAAGCTTGTGTTACTAAAAGTAATATAAGCTTTAATATTTTTATTTTTTTCTATCTTTTTATCAATATATCTAGTATCCTAAAAACATAAGTTAATAAAGGAGTAAAATGAAAACTTATGTTTCTAAATTAGTATTAAAAGATACTATAGGTATTGGTGTTTTAGTTGTTAAAGAAGAGCTCTTTAGTAGAGTAGAATTATTTTTAGAAAAAGATTATCAAAAGAGCATAAAAGAATTAGCAAATATTTATGGTTTTAGTGAAGATGCAATTGATTTAAGAGATAAGATTATTTTTCCATCGGCTATTGATTCTCAAGTACATTCTCGTTCTCAAGCAAATAATGAAGATTTTGAACTAGCAAGCAAACAAGCAAGTGCAGGTGGTGTTAGTGTAATGGTAGAAATGCCTTATGATGCAGGATTACTTATATCAAACGCAAATAATTTTAATAAAAAATTAAAAGATGGCTTAGAAAATTCTTATGTTGATTTTGCTCTTTATGCAACCATAAATCCAGAAGATGGTATAAAAAATATTGAAGAATTAATAAAATTAGGTGCTTGTGGCTTTAAATTATCTTTATTCGGAACAGACCCTGTTAGATTTCCTAGAATACCACCATATTTAATGTATGAAGTTATGCTTGAATGTGCAAAATATGATGTAATGGTAGGAGTGCATAATGAAGACCATGAAAGTGTTATTTATCTAACTGAAAAAATAAAACAAGAAAGAACAGATTATAAAGCACATAATTTATCTCGCCCTGAGTGGGTTGAAAATATAGCTGTAAATACTATATATGAATTAGGAGCTAGTGCAAGAGCGAAAGCTCATGTCGTTCATGCTTCTAATAAAAGAGCTTTAGAAATTGCTAATAATTATAAAAAAGATGGCTATAAAGCTAGTGTTGAATGCTGTTTGCATTATTTAATTTGCTCTGAAGAAGATGAGGTTAGAAGATTAAATGGTATTGCTAAAATTAACCCACCAATAAGAGATTTAGCCAACAAAGAAGCTATATGGGAATGTTTAAAAAACGGCTTAGTTGATGTAGTTTCAACAGACCATGTAAGATGGAGTAAGGATAGAAAGAGCAATGAGAATATATTTTTAAATTCTAGTGGAGCTGCAGGTCTTGAAGTGTTATTGCCTTTATTTTTAAGTGAATGTAAAAAAAGAAATGTAGATTTAAGTTTAGCTTCTAAATTACTATCAACTAATCCAGCGAAATTGTTTAAATTGCCAAATAAAGGAGAATTAAAAGCTGGAAATGATGCTGATTTTGTTATTTTAAGCGAAGATACTTATAAGTATTATGCAAAAGATGGTTTTAGTAATCTTGATTATAGTTTGTATGAAGGCTATGAAATGCTTTATAAAATAAATGAACACTATGTTAGGGGTAATAAAGTATTTGATGGTAAAAATGTATATAAATTTAATGCAAAATTTATAAATCCTAACGAGAATTGATATGAAAATACTTGCAGATGATATTAAATTTCATATAAATAATTTAGCAAAAATTACAGAAACAAATCATCCTTTTACTAGATTGGTATTTACTAATACTTATGAAGAAGGTAGAAAATATATTAAAAATCATTTTTTAAATTTAGGACTTAATGTTATATATGATGATTTTGCCAATATGTTAGCTATTAAAAAGGGCAAAAGTAATGAATGTATTATAATAGGTTCTCATAGCGATACCGTTGCTAGTGGTGGTAGATTTGATGGAGTTTTAGGTGTTGTATCTGCTATGGTAATTGCTACAGCTTTAAAAGATATACAATTAGATAAAACTTTAATTTTTTGTGATTATTTAGGAGAAGAGCCTAATTATTTTGGTTTATCTTGCGTAGGTTCTAGGGGAATGTCTGGTAATTTGAGTAAAGAACAACTTGATATTAAAGTTAATGATACTAAATTATCAGATATGATAATCAAATCAGGTGGTAATAAATCATTTAGAACTTTTAACGAATTAGGAATAGGTAAGCTTATTGAAAGTTATGAATTGCATATTGAACAAGGAAATATGTTAGAGAGTTTAAATACTAAGATTGGTATTGTAAATAAAATTGTAGGTATTTCAAGATTTAATGTGGAATTTAAAGGTTTAAGCAATCACGCAGGAACAACAGCTATGCATTTAAGAAAAGATGCTTTATTAAATTCTTCAAAATTTATTGTATGGTTAAATGATAAAGCTATTGAGTATTCTAAACAAGCTTATACGGTAGCAACCGTTGGGGCGTGTAGTGTAATGCCTAATGCTGCTAATGTTATTTCTAATAGTGTAAAAATAAGTATAGATTTAAGAAGTGAAGATGATTTAATAAGAATAAATTTTATTAAAGAAATTGAAGAAAAGTTAAAAGATTTAGACGCTAATTATAAATTAGTATCAGATTCTAATGCTACTCCTGCTGATGATTTAATTATTAAGAATTTAAAACAAACAGCAGATGAGCTACAAGTAAGTAATATTATTATGCCAAGTGGGGCAGGGCATGATAGTGCTTTTATAGCTAAGATAGCTTCTATGGGTATGATTTTTATACCTAGCAAAAATGGTTTATCTCATCATCCTGATGAAGAAAGCTCATTTGAAGATGCAGCTATTGGCACTCAAATTATTTTAAATAACATATTAAGGAGTGGTTATGAAAAATAGAACAAGAACCGTTATAGCAGCTTCTATGGGTAATGCTTTAGAATGGTATGATTTTTCTTTATTCGCATTTTTTGCAGTATATATTAGTGCTAATTTTTTTCCAAAAGAAGCAGACCCAATTACTAATATGATTAATACTTTTTTATTATTTGGGGTTGGTTTTATAGCAAGACCTATTGGTGCTATATTATGTGGTTATATAGGTGATAAATATGGTAGGAAAAAGTCTTTATTGCTAACTATTTCAACAATGGCTATAGGAATAATTATTATAGTATTAACTCCAAAATTTCAAGATATAGGATATTTAGCTCCTATTATGCTTTTAGTAGCAAGATTATTTCAAGGATTTAGTGCAGGTGGAGAAATCGGTGGAGCAACTAGTTATTTATTAGAAAATGCTGATAAAAAGCAAAGATTATTATATGCTTCATTTTTGCAATCAACCATTGGAATTGCTAATATATTATCTGCATTAGCTGGAGTTATTATTACTACTATATTTACTACTCAAGATATTTATGATGGTGCTTGGAAATATGCTTTTGCTTTCGGGCTTTTGATTATTCCTGTTGGTGTATATATTCGTAATAAATCTAATGAAAGTGCAGTTTTTATTGAGCAACAAAAAGAGAACAAAAACAAAGCACCTTTAAAAGATTTATTAAAAGATTATAAAGGTAGAATTTTTACAGGTATGCTCTTTAGCACATTATGGACTGCTGGAGTTTATAGTTTAATTATTTTTATGCCTACTTTTTATCATAAATTCTTAGGCTATGATATGCAATTAGGCTATACGGCTAGTTTTTTAGGAAATATATTTTTGACATTAGGGTGTTTTTTTGCAGTGTTTATAGCACATAAAATTGGTCTTATAAAATCTCTTATGATTTCTATTGGGCTTTTATCTTTTATGCCATTTTTGGCTTTATATGTTTTATTAGGTAGTAGTAATGCTTTTTTATTATTTGCTATTCATATAATTTTATGTTTATTAATTAGCTTTTTTGTTGGATTAGCACCTGCTATTATGAGTTTATTATTTCCTGCTCATGTAAGAAGTAGTGGTTTGAGTATTTCTTATAATTTAGTTGCAATATTTTTTGCAGGATTTACTCCGGCAATTATTACATATTTAGCAAAATTTAGCTTATTTGCTCCTGCTGCTTGGACTTTATTGTCTTGTATTTTAGCTTTTTGGGGAGTTGTAAGAATGAAGAAATTAGGTCTTGATAATTGGCAAGAGTTTTAATTAAAAAGAATTTGAAAATTAATTTTCAAATTCTTTAATTGTTTTAGACTTGTCTTATTACATCAATTACACTGCCATCGCGATATTCAACGACGGCTACTATTCTTTTATTTGATTTTTCATACTCACAAACTCCGCAAATATCATTTGCAATACTAGCTAATTCTTTTATATCAAGTATTTTTAGCCTTGAGTTTTTTAAGGTTTTTGCTAAAGTTTTATCATTTAGTGCAATTCCATATTCGCAAACAAGTGCATTAATGCTTTCTCCTGGAGTTGTAATTGAGTTTATTTTTTCTTTAACGATAGCTTTTCTAGTCCTAATTAAATTAGTAGTAATTATTGCTAGCTTTGCTCCTGCAGCAGCGTCGCTATGCCCACCACTTCCGCCCATAATATATCCATTTGAACTAGTCATTACATTGGTATTAAAATTAGTATCAACTTCAGTTGCTCCTAAAACAACGCAATCAAGTCTATTTACTATAGGAGAGCTTGTGTGAATGTTTGCATACAAACTTGAGCTAACTTCGTAATGATTAGGATTAGTTTGCAATGATTTTAAAGCTTCTAAATCAAAACCTTGAACATCAAAAATATTATTAAAATACCCTTCATTATATAAACTAACTAAATATGCAGTTATTCCGCCCATAATAAATGAGCCTTTGATATTTTTTTCTTTCATAATTTCTTTTACATAATGAGCACTTGCAAGGCTTATCCCACCAGCTCCTGTTTGAAATGAAAAACCATCTTTTAAAAGCCCACTTTCATCTATTAAATTAGCCGTTGTTTTAGCAATTTTTAGCTGAATTGGGTCTTTTGTAATATCAGTTGTGCCTGATTTAATACCATTTGGATCACCTATCTCATCAACCATTAAAACATAATCAATCTTATCTTGAGTAATACTAGGATTGCTTAATGGATAAGGATATATAGTATCACTTACTGCAACGCTAACTTTAGCACAGTCTGCATCAGGCATAGCATAACCAATTGAGCCAAAGGCATTTTTACCCATTGTTCCATTGATATTTCCTGCGTTATCAGTTGCACTAGCTGCAATAAATGCTACATCAATTTCTAAATCCCCAGCATAAATTGCTCTAGCACGACCGCCGTGGGTTCTAAAAATAGCTACTTTTTTAAATTCTCCACGAGAAATAGCATTTGCGACTTTTCCTGTGCAATAGTTTGTATCTATTTGAGTTATTATTCCTTTTTTTGCATATTCTACTAAAAAATCATGAGTTGGAAAAATTGCACTAATTGCTAGTTTTAAATCATTTATGCCTAGCTCTTCACAAGCTTGTAAGATAATTCCTACTACTTTATCCCCATTTCTTAGATGATGATGAAATGATATTGTATCTCCACTTTTTAAGCCTGTTTTTTTGATTAATTCTTTTACATTTGTATAGACTTTATTATCAGTTGGGTTTGATAATTTTATATGCTTTTTAAGTGATTTTTCTTTAGGTTTTAAACTAAATGCTCCGTTAAAAGCAATTACTTCTCCATAATCTTTAATATAATCAATATTCATAGAATTTCCTTTAAAATCTTTTTAGCACGACTAACAATAGGTGCATCAATCATTTTGCCATTTAGTGAAATTACTCCACTTTTTTTAAGTTCGGCTTCTTTTATAGCGTTTAGGACTTGATTAGCCCAGATTATTTCTTTTTCACTAGGTTTAAAGCAATTATGAATAATATCAATATGCCTTGGGCTAATTACTAATTTGCCATCAAATCCTAGATTTTTAATATAAGTTGTATCGGCTATTAATCCATTTTCATCATTTATATTTGTATATGGAGTATCTATTGCATCTATTTTTGCAGCCTTACATACATTTAATAAATAATTTCTAGCAAAATCAATCTCAACTCCACTCTCGCTTCTTCTTGCACCAATTTCGCTCGTATAATCTTCTGCACCAAAGCAAATAGCACTAACGCCATTTAAAAATGCTAATTCTTTAGCATTTAATAAGCCAAGTGGAGTTTCTATTAAAAGTAAAATTTCAATTTTTGGATTTAAATTCTTAGTGTATTTGATAAGTTCTTTAATCTCTTCTACATTTTCAGCTTTTGGGATTAATATGCTATTAATTTTAGTTTTTGATAGTGCTAAAATATCGTTTTTTGCATTCTCTAAATTAATCCTAACTATTTTTTCACATTCATAATTTAGCATAGTTAAGGCATTGCAAACTAGATTTAAGGCACTATCTTTTTGCATAGGACTTACTGCATCTTCTAAGTCAAATATAATAGCATCAGCTCCAAATAATCCTGCGTTTTGAATATTTCCTGCATTATTTCCTGGTATAAATAGCAATGTTCTTCTCATTTTTCTAACCTTTCTAATGCTGTTTTTAGCCTTGCTAAGATACAAAAATCTAAAGAACCTTTATCATTTATCTCTATTAAAACATTTGTATTTTTGTGTTCTTTACAATAATTTTGAATTAAGTTCTTAATATGTTTTGCATAAGGATTTTCTTCTTCATTTATAAATACGATTTGAAATTCCTTATGTTTTTGAATATTAATTAAACAATCATTTGATTCAATAGTTCCAACGCTAATCATCTTAAACTCCAAATTGTGCAAATAAAAATGTAGCAGCTATAACCGTGCAAGCCCCACCAATTCTAGTTGAAATCTGTGCAAATGGCATAAGCTCCATTCTATTACAAGAGCCTAGAATTGCAACATCTCCTGTGCCACCAAGTCCTGAATGACAAACCATAACGCAAGAGCATTCAATCTCAAACATATTTAAAAACTTTGCACAAAAATACCCAGTAAGTGCCATAGTAGTAACTACGCTAAAGCAAATTATTATAAAAGCAATATTAATTGCAGCAATTACATCTTTCCAAGGTGTCCAAATAACTCCAACACCTACTAAAAGAGCCCAAGTTAGGTTTTTGCTTACAAATTGATATATGAAATTAGCTCCGTATTCTAGGCTTTTTGGCATTATGTTTAAAACTTTTGTAATAGCAGCCATAATAATCATAATAATTGGAGCAGGAATTGAAATTATCATATTTAATAATTTTCCTATTAAAAAATAGCATACTGCAACGAGCAAACCAGCACCCATTAATTTAATATCAAAAGGCAAGGTATCGTTATTTAAAGAATTGATATTTTCTTCTTTAGTTTTTACTAAAAGCCCGTTTCCACTTAAATGTGGCTTTTTTAGAGCTAGATTTTTTAAATATCCTGCATAAGCAATTGCAAATAAGTTTCCAAGCATTGCAGCAGGTGCTAGAAGTGCTATTATATTTGATGAATTGGCATTTCCTAAAATTTCTGAATAAGCAACACTTAGTGGGATAATTCCCTCTCCAACTCCGCCACTTAAGATAGGAATTGCTATATAAAATACAGCGTGAGTTCCGCCTATACTAGTAATTGAACCTATTAAATATGCTACTATAATAGCTAAAAAAGTTCCTATAAATAAAGGTATAAACATTTTTAAAAACCCTGCAATTAAAATTGCTCGTTTCATACTTAATATACTTCCAACTACTAAAACGCTTATATAAAGATATAAGAAATTAGATTGCTTAATGAAAAATGTTATAGCATCTATTGAGTTTTGATTTAATAAACCATAATAAACCATACAAGATGGAACAAAAATGCTTAATATAGCTGGTCCGCCAATATTTTTTAAAATAGGCACTTTCATACCAATTTCGCCAAGCAGTATTCCTAAAATCATAGTAATAGCAAGTCCGCCTACCATATCTTTAGGAAGTTTTCCAAAATAGCAAGTGAAAAATACAATAAGTGCAAATACACAAAATGCGTATAAATTTACACCACCTATTTGTCTTTCTTTCATAAAAACTCCTTTAAAATAATTTGAGTTTTCATTTTAAGAAGAATTAAGATTTTGTAAATTTAAGTAATTTAAAAAAGCTTTTAAATAATTAAAATAAGTAAATTAGTTTAATTTATAATATATTTGTGGTCTTCCTTTGGCTTTATATTCTAGTTTTGAAGTAATGTAATTAATTTGTTCTAAATAAGTTAGATATTTTCTAAGAGATATTTTAGAAATATTTGTTAGTTTTTCTAATTCATTGACATTAAACCAAGTATTAAATTCTTTTATTTTATCTTTTATAAGAGCTAAAGAATTTTTATCAATTCCTTTTGGTAATTCATCAATTTGTTTATAAAGAGCTTTATCAATATTTTCTTGATTGATTTTGCTATTTAATAGATTTCTTCTTAACTTATATTGATTTAGCGAGCTTTCAAGCCTATTTTGTTTAAATGGTTTTAGAATATAATCAATTACTCCTAGATTTAAGCTTTTTTGTAAGCTTAAGCTATCATTTCTAGCAGAAATTACAATAATATCAATCTTGCTAAACTCACTTTTAATTCTTCTAATAAGCTCAATTCCATCAGTATTTGGCAAGGTTAAATCAAGTAATATCAAATCTATTTCATTACTTAGCAAATAATTTATAGCATCATCTACTTTAGTAAAACAAGCTAGTAATTTAAACTCACTTACTGATAAAAGAATGTTTTTATTAATATCTTGCACCATCAAATCATCTTCAACTATTATTGTCTTAATCATTATTAATCCTTAAAATTACACTAAAAGAGCTTCCATTTTTTAATTTACTAACACTTATTGTTCCATCATAATTAGCAACAATTTTAGCACATAAATAAAGTCCATATCCTCTAAATTCACCCTTAGTAGAATAGCCTTTAGTAAATAAGTTTTCTTTATTTTGAATGCCGCAGCCATTGTCTTTACATTGAATTTTTAGGTAGTTTTTATTATTTTTTATAAATATTTCTATATTTTTATTTTCTGTATTGCTTAATGCGTCTATTGAATTATTTATTAAATTTGAAAGAATGCTAATAATATCATTTTGTAAATTACTATCATTTAAATTATCTAAAAATGATTTTTTATTAAGATTTATATTGATTTTTAATTCTTTTGCAAAGGCGAATTTGCTTTCGCAAAAAGCTAGGATTACTTTATCATTGATATTGCATAATAATTTATTTAAATTCTCTTTATTTTTTAAAATCAATTCATCACAATAATTTTTTGCTTCATTTATATTATTGTTTTCTAATAAGGCATTTATTATGTGAAGTTTGTTTGAGAATTCGTGATGATTTGCTCTTAGGGCTTCGGCGTATTTTTTGACATCTATTAGCTCATTTGCTAATTTTTTAACTTCTTTTATATCTTTAAAAGACGCTACAACTCCTGCTATATTATTATCTATAAAGTATGGAATTCTATTTGTTAAAATTGTGATTTCGTTTAATATTTGCTCTTGATTTAATTCAGCTATTTTTGTATTTAATACTTTTTGCATATTTGAATGCGGGATAATATTGGCATTTTTTCCTATTAAGTCATTATCTACTAAGGCTAGTTTAAAAATATCTTTAGCTTTATCATTTATTAAAGTAATGGTGTTTTTATCATCTACTGCAATTATCCCATCATTTAAGGATTGCAAGATAGCGTTTTGTCTTGCAACTAAATTAGCTATTTGTTTTGGTTCATAACCTAATAATATGTTTTTTATATTTTTATTTAGTATTTTTGCTAGTATTAAAATGATTATTATAAAAATAATTATCAAAATAAAATTATATTTATTTTCTTCTAAAATTATTTGATTTAGATAATCTACGAATACTCCAACTATTACAGCACCTATAATTTGATTATCTTTATAAATTGGGCTAAAGCTTCTAATTGAGCGTTTTAAAGAACCTTTTGCTATTGAGATATAATGTCCTTGTCCGTTTAAGACTTGCTTAGCGTCCCCGCCTTCTACTAAAGTGCCTATTAAATCTTTATTAGGGTGGGTTAGTCGCTTTTGATTTTTATCTATTATTACTATGAAATCAAGATTTAATTCTTTACTTAATGTGTTTATATCTTCATTTAAATTAGGATTATTTATATTAATATTTTTTGCTAGAGTTTTTGATATTGCTTCTATTTTATGAGTAATTTCGTTTTCAATTAATTTTTTGCTTTGTATAAAAATAAAAACAGAAGTAATGCTTAAAACTATAAAAGAAATTAAAAAAAATGTTAAAGTAATTTTTGTAAATAATCTCATTTAAAATTCCTAATAGTTTTTTGGATACATTATATTAAAATCATTTAAGGAATTTGAAATTATGCAAAAAGATTTGCTTCAGCTAGTTTTAGAACAAAAAGAAAAGAGATTTAATGCAAGACTTGAATACGAAAATATTTATAAAACTCCTGTAATTTGCTTTAGCCTAAATCTTCCTTATATGTATAAAATATTTAATATTAGTGAAGTTAAAGAATTGTTTTTATTCGGAATTAACGAAGTGCTTAGTTTAGAAAATATCATAAATTATAGTGTTAATTTAGATGAATTATTTTGCTTATTTGCGATTGATGATGAAGCTTTAAATATAAAAAAACTCACTATATCTTTAGAAAATAAATATAATTTTTCAAGATTATTTGATTTTGATGTGTATTTTAATAACGAGACAATTAAGTTAAGAAATGCAGGTAGGAAGTGCTTTTTATGTGATGAATTAGCCATAGTTTGTCAAAGAAATAACACTCATACAAAATCTAGCATATATAAAAAACTTGATGAATTATTTGATGATTTTTATGTGCATATTTGCATAAATAAAAGTATTAAAAATAATTTTAGCAAAGCTGCTTTAAAGGCATTATTGTATGAAGTTAGCTTATCTCCTAAAATTGGCTTGGTTGATAGATTTAGTTCAAATTCTCATAATGATATGAACTTTTATACCTTTTTAGATAGCGTAAGTGAATTAAGAGAATATTTTGATAGCTTTTATACCTTAGCAAAATTATCAAAAAGAAATGATTTTATTAGGCTTAAAAAAATAGGTCAAATAGCAGAAAAATCTATGTTTAATGCCACAAATAATATAAATACTCATAAAGGTGCTTTATTTTTGTTTGCGATTATGATTTTTGCTTGTAGCAAAAGTGAAGATGAATTATCGCTTGAAAATATCTCAAAAATTACAAAAGATTTATGTGTAAATCTATGTCAAAATGAGTTAAACAATAATCTTAATTCAATCGGTGGGATTTGCTTTCAAAGATTTGGGATTAAGGGGATAAGAGATGAGGTTGAAAAAGGATTTATAAATACTTTTAAGGCTTTTAAATTCTATCAAGCTTTTGAGATTAAAAATGATATAAGTTTGTTAAAGACTTTATTTTATATCGTATATTTAATAGATGATACGAGTTTAATAAAAAGATTAAATTATAATTATGATAATTATTTACAAGTAAAAAATACTTGCTTAAAACTTAGTAAATATGATGATAGTAAAATAATAAAAATTATTAATAAATTAAACAATTTATACTCAAGTAAAAACATTAGTTTTGGTGGAAGTGCTGATGTTTTATCATTAATAATATTTTTAAATTTTATAAAAATAAAATAATTTTTTAATAATTACTTAAAAATTATATAAGATTAAAATTTTTTATAAAAAAAAGTAAAAAATCTATGGAAATATTAAGTTTAATTAATTAAAGTAATACCTTTAATTTATTTTTAAACTTAAGGAACAATGATGAAAAAAACATTAATCACATCTATTATTGCGGCTAGTTGCTTGCACGCAGCTGAATATAATATATTCATAGCCAGCTTTAAAAAAGACGATTATGCTACATTAAACAAAATAAAATCAAATATTGAAAAAGTTGTTAATAGTAGCAAATACGCTAATGAATTGGTGGTAAAAGCAAGAGCTAGTGACCCACAAAGTGCAAATAATAGCACATATCACACCGTAGTTGTTGAAACTGCTGATATGTCTAAATCAAAAGTAACAGAGATTAGAAACTATCTTCGCTCAAATTCTATCTATAAAGACGCTTATTTTACGACTAGAAAACCAAATGAACCTAAATTTTCTAAGGTTGATAGTGAAGTAGATACTAATTTAAACAATGACGAATTAACTAGCGAACCAGCTGTTGTAGATAATAATTCATCTGTTTCAAGTATGTTAGATAGTTTAGATGAAAAAAATGATAATGGTTTAAATATTCCTGCATTTAACAATGTTGAAGACGCTAATTCAATTACTTTAAATAAAATGATTGCTAGTGTTCTTGATACAAACCCAAGTGTAAATACTTATAAACAAGAATATTTAAAATCTTTAAAAGACTTAGATATAGCAAGTGCTGAATATTATCCAATGTTAAATGTATATGCAAATGGTGGATATGTTAATAAAAAGAAAAAAGTTAATGTACAACCTGAACAAAAAGGAACAGGCACAACTCACGATGCTTCAATAGTTTTAACAGAAAACTTATTTAATGGTGGAAAAGATATGAATGGCAAGGCTCAACAAAGCCACATTACAAATTCTACAGCTTATAAAGTAATTCAAAATTCAAATGAAATCGTATATGATAGCACTAAAGCATATTTAGATATGATAAAAACTAAACTATTACTTGAAATAGCACAAAAAAATGTAAAAGCTCACGAAGATATTTATGCTCTAATCAAAGATAGAACAAGTTCAGGTTTTGCAAGAGCTAGTGAAGAAAGACAAGCAGGAAGCCGTTTAGCACTTGCTAAAAATAACTTATTATCAGCAGAAAACGATTTTAAAGATGCTGAATCAAGATTTACAAGATTATTTGGTAAAAATGTAGATATTAATTCTCTTGTAATGCCAGAATTTACTTATGCAATTCCTAGTTCAGTTGAAGGCTTAAATGAAATTAGTAAAAAATGTAATCCAAGTGTGAGAATTCAAGCTGAAAATATCAATGTGCTTGAATATGAAACAAAGGTTAAAAAAGGAAATTATTTACCTAAATTAGACTTAGAATTAAGTGCAAACTATGCAAAAGATAAAATCTTTAGAGATTTACAAGCAGATACTAAAGATACTTCAGCAGGTGCTTATTTAAGATTTTCATACAACCTATTTAATAAAGGTCAAGATAAGCTAAATGTTGAAAAAAGTAAAATCGGGGCATTAGCAAGTCAAATGGATTATAATGCTACTTTAAGAGAATTAGAAGAAAGCAATTCATACGCATTTAATTCATATAAAATTAGTAATGATAAATTAAATTATTTAAATGATTATGTTGAATACGCTAAATCTACACTTTTAACTTATGAAGATGAATTTAAAATTGGTAAAAGAGATTTAATCAATGTATTAGATGCTCAAAGCGAATATTTTTCAGCTGCTAAAGAATTAATTAATACAAAGAGCAATATTTTATTAACCCAATACAAAATGCTTGATAATATGGGTGTAATTTCTGAAGGTTTTGTTAATGGTTATGCAAAACAATACATTAATAAAGCTTGCTCAATCTCTGATATTAAGTAATTAATGTATAGTAGAATTTTTAAAAGAGTGATTTTATTCACTCTTTTTATCGGTATTAGTTTATCTAGTTCTTCATTCATTAAACCACAAACTTATGTTAGAATGGAGAAGACTTACGGACAAGTTAGTGTTAAAAGACTTGAAAAACTAGATAAGTTAATGCAAGATATACAAAATACAAATGATGCAAATAAATTGGTAAAAGTTAATGAATTTTTTAATGACCCAAGTATTATAAAATGGCAAGATGATATGATAACTTGGGGTAAGACTGATTATTGGGCTAATAGATTTGAATCACTTGGAAAGGGTTTTGGAGATTGCGAAGATTTCGTAATCGCAAAATATCTTACTTTACTTGATTTAGGAGTTAGTGAAGAAAAATTATTTTTTACATACGTATATGCTAATTTAAATGGCAAATGGATTTCTCATATGGTTTTAGCATATTATGAAAAACCTAACGATATTCCTTTTATTTTAGATAGTAATACAAATTCAATTAAAAGAGCAAACAAAAGAGTTGATTTAAAGCCTGTGTTATCGTTTAATGCTAAAGACTTATTTTTAGCACAACAAGCATCAAGCGGTAAATTATCGGCAAAATCTTCAAAATATACAAAAGATTGGTCTAGTTATTTAGAGAATTTAAAAAAGGGTGATTTATGACTTTATTTAAGCAAATTTTATTAGGTGCTATAGTTTTTATATTAATTATAATAGCTATTGTTGGTGTTAAAAACTATCAAACTACAAATGATTTTATAAACGAGCAATTAAGTGCAAATGCAAAGCATACAGCAACTTCACTAGGATTATCAATTGCTACTTTAGATAATGTTGATAAAGATAGTGTTGAGCTTATGATTAATGCTATTTTTGATAGTGGATATTATCAAGAAATTAAATTCACTGACGCAAATGATGAGATAGTTTATGATAAAAGTAAAGAAAAAGTATTTTATGGAGTTAGTGATTTATTTGTAAAACTTGTAAATATTAGCACTCCTGTTGAGAGTTTTGAGATTAGACAATGGAATAAAATAGGCACTATTTATGTGCAAATTAGCCCTGCATTTGCTTACGAGCAACTTTATACAACCCTTAAAGAATTGTTTATTAATTTAGTGATTATTTTTATAGTTTCTATGATTTTAATTTATTTTTCACTAAAAGCAATTTTAGCACCACTAAATAAGGTTAGAAAACAAGCAGAAGCTATACTTGAACACGAGTTTATAATACAAAATAAACTACCATTTACCCAAGAAGTTAGAAAAATGGTAATGGCAATGAACTCAATGGTAGGTAAGGTTAAAGATATATTTGATAAAGAGAGTGAAACACTAGATAAATACAATGATTTGCTTTATAAAGATGAAAGAACTAAGCTATTTAATAGAAGATATTTTATAAATAAATTTGAATCAATTAAAAGTAGGGAAGAATATTCAAATGGATATTGCTTTTTATTAAGCATTAAAGAAACTTATAATCTAAAAAAGATTTTAGGTTTTAATAAATCTATGGAATTTTTAGGAAGATTATCAGATATTTTAAGAGATAATGATAAGGTTTTTGATAGTGAATGTGTGTTTTCAATTAATGAAAATGATTTCGCTGTTTTAGGCGAGAATTCTTTAGGTTTTGAAGAAAACTGCGTAAATTATCTAAATAAAATAAAAGATTTATTTAAAGAATTTGGACTTGATGATAGTGAGTTTTTAATAAGCAGTTCTTTAAGTTCTTATGAAGGAAAAAAGCTAAATGAAATTCTTGCTGAACTAGACTTATTGTTAATTAAAAATAAGACTAATTATTCTTTAAACAAATCAAATAATTCTGATAATATTATCTTAGGTAAAGAGCAATTTAGAACATTTATTTATAACGCTATGAATAATAATGATTTTTGTTTTGCTAGCCAAGAAGTTTTAGATACTGATAATAATGTATATCATAAAGAATTATATTTGAGATTAAAATATAAAAATGAATTAAAAAATGCTTCTTATTTTATGCCTATTGTAAATGAGCTTAATTTATCAAAAGAATTAGATATTTATGTATTAAGTAAGGCTTTAAGTGAAGAATTTAAATCAGGAATTTCTGTAAATATTTCAAATGATTTAATAAAAGCAGAAAATTATCAAAAATTAGAAAAAATATTCAAAACTAGAAAAAATGAAAAAGTTTATTTAGAACTTGCTATGAGTAAGGAATTAAATATTAGAAATCTTATTGAGTTTTCAAGATTTGCTAAGACTTATGATATAGCTTTAGGGCTTGACCATTTTACTTTAAACAAAGAAAACTTAAGTATTTTAAATGAATTAAATATTTCTTATATTAAAGTTCAGGCAAGAACATTGCTTGATTTATTAGAAGATGTTAATGCTAGTGGGGCTAAAAATGCTTTAGAAATTATCTTAAATTCAAAAGGAATAAAAATAATTGCAATAGGTATAGAAGATGAAGAAACTTACAACAAAATAAAAGAATTAAATATTAATTTAGTTCAAGGAAATTACACAAGTAAAGTTAAGGAAGAAATATGATAAATACAAAAACAGATGAATTGCTAGATTGTCTAGTTATTCTTACTAAGCTTTATAACAATCCTTATAGTGCCGAAGCACTTACAGCTGGGTTGCCTTATGATAAAAATTTAGGCGGTATAGAGCTATTTTCAAAAAATAATAAAAAATCTCTTTTTAGTAGAGCTGCAAAAAGAGCTGGTTTTGCTAGCACATTAGTGAAAAAAGATTTAAAAGATATTCCTAATTTAGTATTGCCTTGTATTTTAATGCTAAAAGACCAAAAAGCATGTATTTTACAAAGTTTTCAAGATAATGATAAATTAAGTATTATTTTTCCAGGATTTGATGGTGCAGCTACATTGGTTAGTAAAGCAGAAATTGAAGAAGAATATTTAGGCTATGCTTTTTATTTAAAAAGAGAATTTGTTATTAAAAATGAAATAAATAATCTTAAAAATAACCCTAATGAGCATTGGTTTTGGGATACGCTTAAAAAATCAAAATCAATTTATGTAGATGTTTTACTAGCTTCATTTATCATAAACTTATTTGTTTTAGCAGGTCCGCTTTTTACAATGAATGTTTATGATAGGGTTGTGCCTAATAATGCAATTGAGACTTTATGGGTTTTAGCTTTAGGAGTATTTGTTGTTTATACAATTGATATGATTATTAAATTAGTTAGAGCTTATTTTTTAGAAACAGCTTCAAAAAAGAGCGATATTATTATGAGCTCATTAATTTATGAAAGAGTGTTGGATATTAAATTGAGTTCTAGACCTGCTAGTGTTGGTTCTTTTGCACAAAATCTAAAAGAATTTGATACGCTTAAAAGTTTTTTTGCAAATGCTAGTATTGCTGCTATTGTGGATTTGCCATTTTGTATAATATTTTTAGCAACAATTTATTTTCTAGCAGGGCATTTAGTAGTAGTTCCTGTTATTGTTATGATACTTATTTTAATTTATACATTTAGTATTAGAAAACCTTTACAAACTTCAATAGAAAGCACATATCAAGCAAGTGCATTTAAAAATGGTGTTTTAATTGAGAGTTTAAATACACTTGAGACAATTAAGACTTTAGGTGCAGCATCTTCTTCTCAATGGATATACGAAGAAGCAACAGGAGAAATTGCTAATAAAAGTATAAAAAATAAATTATTATCTAGTTCTATTCCTATGGTTACAGGGTTTTTAGTTCAATTTAACACTATTGCTATTGTTGTATTGGGTGTTTATATGATTAAGGATATGGAGCTTAGTATGGGTGGTCTTGTTGCTAGTGTGATTTTAAGTTCTCGTGCAATATCTCCTATGGGTCAGGTAGCTTCTCTTATATCAAATTACGAGCAGACTAAAACAGCTTATAAGAGCCTTAATGATATTATGAATATGCCAGTAGAGCGTGAAAATGGCAAAAAATTTGTAAGAAGAAATAATTTCTTAGGTGGTATTGAGTTTAAAAATGTTTCATTTGCTTATCCAGAAGCTAAAAAAGAATCTTTAAGTGATGTTAGCTTTAAGATTAATGCTGGAGAAAAAGTTGCAATTATTGGTAAAAATGGTAGTGGAAAAACAACTATAGAAAAATTAATTATGGGACTTTATGAGCCAAGTAAAGGCAGTATTCATGTAGATGGTATTGATATTGAGCAAATTGACCCAGTGGATTTAAGAGAGCATATTGGCTATGTTTCTCAAGATATTATGCTATTTAAAGGTACTTTAAGAGAAAATATAGTTTATAAAGCACCTTATGCAAGTGATGAAGAAATTATAAAAGCTGCAAATATTTCTTGCGTTAGTGAATTTGTAAATTCTCACCCACTTGGATTTGATATGCCTGTTTATGAGCGTGGAGAAGGTATAAGCGGGGGTCAAAGACAAGCTATTGCAATATCAAGAGCGTTTATAACAAATACACCTATTATGCTATTAGATGAGCCAACAAATCAAATAGATACTCAAACAGAAGCAAAAGTTATAAATAATTTAAAAGAAGCTTGCAAAGATAAAACATTAATAGTAATTACTCATAAACAATCACTTCTTAATCTAGTTGATAGAATAATTGTAATTGATAATGCTAAGGTAGTTTTAGATGGAAGTAAAGAAGAAGTTTTAGCAAAGTTAGGAGCTAGTAAATGAAAAACTATACAAAAGATGATTTAGATTTTATGAATAGCTTATCACAAGCTGTATTATCAAAAAGCTCTCAAAAAACAAAAACTATGCTTTATATAATTATTACTTGTGTAATTGGTTTGATTGCTTGGATGAGTGTAGCAGAGATTGATGAGATTACAAGGGGGCAGGGCAAGGTAGTGCCTAGTGGTCAAAATCAAGTAGTTCAAAACCTAGAAGGTGGTATAGTTCAAGAATTATTAGTAAGAGAAGGCGATGTTGTAAAAAAAGGTCAAGTATTACTTAAGATTGATAATAAAAGTTTTGAGAGTTCTTTAGGCGAGAGTGAAGTAAAAATTAGTGAGCTTTTGGCTAAAAAAATTAGGCTTTTTGCTCAAGCAAATAGTAAAGAATTTGATATTAGTATTTTAAGCGAAGATGAAGTAAATAAAATTTTCCCACAGACTTTAAAAAACGAACAAAGTTTATATGAGAGTAATATAGAGCAATTAAAAGAAAAAATTTCTCAAAAAGAAAGCGAAATAAAGGAACTAAAATCAAAAATCAACCATCTAAGCACGAGTTATAATTTAGTATCTAAACAAAATGATTTAACTTATAGTCTTTATAAAAAAGGTAGTGTGAGTGAAGTTGAATATTTACAAATTAGCAGACAATTAAATGATATTAGGGGTGAATTATCTCAAGCAAGATTATCGCTACCTAAATTAGAAGCTACATTAAATGAAATAAGATTAGGTTTTATTAATGATTCTAAAAAAGAACTAAATGAAACAAATGCTGAAATTGCTAGAATTAATAAAAGTCAAATAGGTCTTGATGATAGGGTTGATAGAACCTTAGTAAAAAGCCCTGTAAATGGTATAGTTTCAAAGCTTAATGTTCATACTGTTTCAGGAGTAATCAAGCCAGGTGAAAATATAGCTGAAATAGTTCCACTTGATGATAGATTGATTGCTGAAGTTAAGGTTAAACCTGCTGATGTGGCATTTTTAAGAGAAGGTTTAAGAGCTATTATTAAGGTAAGTGCTTATGATTTTAGTATTTATGGCGGACTTGAAGGACAAGTTATGCAAATTAGTGCCGATACAGAAACCAATGATAAAGGAGAGAGTTTTTATTTAGTAAAAATCGTAACAGAAAAAAATCATCTAGGAACAGATGAGCACCCACTAAATATCAAAGTGGGTATGATAGTAAATGCTGATATTGTTACTGGTAAAAAGACTATATTAGATTATTTATTAAAACCAATATTTAAAACCAAACAAAATGCTTTAAGGGAAAGATAATGCAAATAATTATAAATGTAGAAGATAAAGAGCTAAGAACTTATTTAGAAGAAATATTGAATGATTTTAATGTATATTCAACAAATTATTTAGATGTAATAATAGCTAAATACAAAGATGCTAATGTTATAATTTGCGATAATATTGATAGTATAAAAGAATTATCAAAATATAATTTTAAATGTCTAGCTATATCAAAAAATCCAAATTTTATAGAATCTCAAGCGTTTTTAAATGGCAATGCTAAAGGGTATGCAAACGCAAGAATGCAAAAAATTCACTTTATAGATGCAATTAATTGTATTAGTAATGGCGGTATATGGTTATTGCCTGATATTATTAGTAATATGATAAGTCTTATTAATCAAAGCTATAAACAAGATAATAATGATTTATATGAATTATTAACTGATAGAGAAAAAGTAGTTGCAAATTATATAAAAGATGGATTAAACAACGCACAAATTGCTAATATTTTGCAACTTAGCGAAAGAACTATAAAGGCTATAACTTCAACTATTTATCAAAAAGTAGGGGTTAAGAATAGAATTCAATTCGTAATGGCTTTAAAAAATATTGATAAATAAATATAAAGTCCTATTTTAAATTCTTGTTTAAAATAGGATTAAAATTGTATTCTTTTAGTTAATATTTTTAATTAATAATTATTATTACTTAAGTTTTATTTAACTTTGTTTATTTATACTACGCCTTTTTAAATTATTACAAAAAAGGATTTAAATGAAACTATCACAAAAAATTTCCATATATCTTACCGCAGTTTTAATAATTGCATCAGTAATTTTAACTTCATACGAATTAAATAGAGTTAAAACTATTATTAATTCAAATTACAATGAATTAAATAGAAATGATATAACTTTAAAGAATTTATATATAAATTCTTATATAGATGTAAAATTAAATAATATTAAAAAAATTGCTAAAAAATTTGAAGAAGCAAAAGATGTAAGCCCAAATTTTATTAAGCAAATAATAGAAGATGATAATAAGATTTTAGATTTTAAAGGTTTATTTGTAGGTTTAACAAATGGCGATGTTTATAAGGCTGAATCTGATTTAACTTTTAGATTAATCCCTAATTTTGATGGTAGAACTAGAGCTTGGTATAAAGAAGCTTTAGAATTAAAGCAAGCAAATTTATCTTCAGTATATCAAGATGTTTCAAGTAAAAAATCAGCCACAACTATTTTTGCACCTGTAGTAATTGATAATAAAATAGTAGCTGTTGTTGGTGGTAATATTTTAATTGATGATTTTAGCGATGAGATTACTAGAGCAAATTCTTTAAAAAATTCTAGCACGATAATTCTGGATAAAAATGATGAGATTATTTCAAGTTCTAATAAAGATGATTTAGGAAATCCTGAATGGAAAAAAGAATTTGTAAGTAAATTACAAAATTATTATAAAAATGATAATAGTGGTAATTTTATATTTAATAAAAATGATAAAGAATATATAGCTTATTGTTTAGAAGATAAATTAACAGGATATGATGTTTGCTCAATTATGCCAAAGGCAAATATTGATGATACTATTCACAATAGTATGATGAATTCGATTTATGAGTTTATAATATTTATTATTGTAGTTATAGGAATTTTATACTATTTAATCAAAAAATCTTTAAATCCTATGATTGCTATGCAAAATGGTTTAACTGAATTTTTTGAATTTTTAAATTATGAAAAAAATGATGCTAATAAAATCGCAATCAC